>RGEC01000007.1 GCA_009918425.1 Bacteroidota bacterium | reverse complement strand
TCCTATTCACTGTTATTGGAACAGATACAAAACTAACCTGCGATACACCCCTGCACAGAGATTTCGGATACAAGCATAGGTACTTACCAAACATAAATACAATTATTCCAATCAAAGCCGGCAGTAAAACATTGTAAAAATAGTTAATTACAGCGATGCCCAGCAGCAATGGCTTTTGTGGTTCCGAGATAGAAAATATGAGCAATGGCAAACTCAATCGCACGGCCGCGTCGGTATAAATCATACCAGGCGTGAATGTTTGTATAAAGAATATACAGGCCACGCCCGTGAGGGCAGTGGAAAAATCCGCCAGTTGAAAATTTATGATAAATAAGGCATAAAAGCCTCCAAAAACCAGATAGCGAAATAAGGAAAGACCCAAAGTTCCCAAAATTTGCCTGCCCGAAAAATGCCTGAAACCCATTAGCCACTTTTCAAGCCAGGCGGGTTTTTTATTGCGGCTTTTTACCACTATCCATGCTATGCCCAGCAAGAGTAGAAAGGGTAAAATATAGTACACGCTGCTGCGTCCGTATTTTTCGGCTTCATTTCCCAACAAGGCATACGCTGCAGGAATGCCGACAATCAGGGTAACAAGGGTCTGACAGGTAGCTCCAAAATAGTTATTAAGCAATGCTGCAGGCCGGTTTTCCTCCTTTAGGTACATGACCCTGCCCAGAAATTCGCCTACACGGAAAGGAATGACATTATTCGCCGCAGCACCGGCAAACAGACCTTTTGCAGCATTTCCTAAACTGAGATTCTCCAGGTTTGAAACCAGCAATTGCCATTTAAGGGCTTCCAGCCACCAGTTGGCAGTAGCCGATAACAAAGCCGCAAAATGCCAGTACCAGGGAATTTGCAAAACCGCCGACCACACAGCCTCGGGCTTGGGAATGCTGCCTGTGAGCAAACTGATAACCCAAATCACACAAGCTCCTGCAAGTATCCACTTCAGCACCTTCCACACAAGGCCGGTTTTCATAGACTGCGGTTGACTTCCAGAATTTTCTTTTCTATGCTGCTGGTGCTGTATCCGGGCAAAAATTCCAGGGTTTTCACCTCGCCCCCGGCGGCAAGCACTTCTTTGGCGCCTACAATATCTTCAATTTTATAATCGGCACCTTTTACAAGCACATCGGGGTTTACAGCCTCTATGAGCTGTAGCGGAGTGTCTTCGTCAAATACAATAACTGCGCCCACACATTGCAGTGCTGCCAATACCGTGCTGCGCGAAAATTCGTTTTGCAGTGGCCTGGCCGGACTTTTATCCAGTCGTTTTACGCTGTCGTCGCTGTTCACACCTACCACAAGGAAATCACCGAGTGCGGCAGCTTCCTGAAGATAAGTTACATGTCCTGCATGCAAAATATCAAAGCATCCGTTGGTAAAAACGACGCGTTTTCCGGCTTCCTTTATTTCGGCTGCACGCTGAGCAGTTTCTTCACGTTTCCATATTTTTTCGGCTGTATTCATGCGGTTTTTATTTTGCGCATTTCCATCATCATCAGCATGTAGCAAATACCGCCAATGATGATACTGAACAGGTTTTGATAGGCAAGGTTAAAAATGCCGAAGGTTTCTGCGTCTTTGGCGCTGATGGCATATACTGCCTGCAGTCCGAAGGAAATGGCACCCCATACCCCGGCTCCGGCAGGAAGTGGTATGGCAATGCCTACAGCACTAAAAATCAATAGGCTGATAGCGCTGCCAAATTCCATGTGTTCTGTTACGGGTAAGCTTTGCAAGAGGCAATATCCGCTTAGCATGTAGCAAAACCAGATACCGGCAGAGTATAAGAAAAACAAGGCCGGTTTTTCCAGCGCAAAAATGGTTTTTAATCCTTTAGAAAAACCGGAGAGCAAGGTAGCAATCTTGCCGGGTGTAGTGTTGGAATTTTTGCTTTTTCTATACTTTATCAAAAGAATTCCTAGAGTAAGCAAAGCAAGTATTATAAGAATGTTGGGTAAGGTAACTGCTTTGCCGATTGGTGTAAGGATGAAACTATCAAAAAAACCATAAATATGCTGAAATTCAACCAACAGACCTGTAACACAAACCAGCATAAGCATCAGCATATCCACCAGTCGCTCGGTAACTACCGTGCCAATGAGCAGGTCGGTGGGAGCATTTTCGGTTTTTGAAGTTACGGCGCAGCGCACCACTTCACCACCACGGCTGGTTGCTACATTGATGAGGTAACCGCTCATAACAGCATAAAAAGAGCGTTTAGTATTGAGTGGAAATCCTGCCGGTGCTGTGAGCATATTCCAGCGGTAACCCCTTAGCCAGTGGGCAAAAATCATCACCAATACCGAAGTGCCTACCCATCTGAGATCGGCGGATACTACCGCGTTCCAGGTTGCTGCCCAGTCAGTTTTCAGCCCAATCCAGAGAAATATCAGGATGGTAAGAACAATGATTAGGGCATTCGTTATGGTTTTTTTATTCAATGTCAAACCAGTCGGTTGTGTCTGTCGGGGAAGATGTTTTTAGGCTGATGCGAAGTGGCTTCTTCTTTAGTCATAATAGCAAAAGTCATGATAATCAGTTCATCACCCACTTGTCCTCTTCGTGCCGCTGCACCATTGAGTCCTATAATTCCGGTGCCCCGCTCTCCGGCGATGATATAGGTTTCAAAACGTTCACCATTGTTGTTGTTCACAACCAGAACCTTCTGGTTGGGAATCAGT
This sequence comes from Bacteroidota bacterium, assembly GCA_009918425.1. Classification (GTDB taxonomy): domain Bacteria; phylum Bacteroidota; class Bacteroidia; order NS11-12g; family UBA955; genus RGEC01. Next base: position 21,066 of record RGEC01000007.1, on the reverse strand, counting down.
CCTGCGGCATCCACCAGATCCATGTCAATGGTGATACTTCCGGTATAGTTCAGTTCGGTTTGGGTGATGCGAACGTTGTGAATCTTGGCCTGTAAAACCTCAATCTGCATAAATTTTCAGCGAAATTAGTACAATAAACCCAAAGGCACGGTTTCTTGTTTACGGAATATCACGAAAATATTTGCCAAACAGATACAGGTAGGGCATAACGGCCCCAAATCCTTAACTTCGCGGTGTGCAGTTCACATCCGGTATTGTAGAACAGGCCGTAGAGGCATTGTCGGGCTTTCCCGGTATAGGGAAACGTTCGGCATTACGCATGGTGATGTACCTGCTGAATCGCCCTGAACATGAAGTAGTGAATCTGGCTGACAGCATTTTAAAAATAAAAACCGAGCTGAAACTTTGCCGTGAATGCGGCAATGTCAGCGACCATGAGGTTTGTAATGTGTGTTCCAATCCTTCGCGTAATGCCAAAATTATATGCGTGGTGGAAGATTTCAGCGATCAGATGAGCATTGAGTCTACTGCCCAGTTCAATGGAGTTTACCATGTTTTGGGAGGATTAATTTCCCCCATGGATGGTATTGGTCCCGATCAGCTTCATATTCAGGCACTAGTGGATAGGGTTGAGAAAAATGCTCCCGAAGAAATTATTATGGCCTTCAGTGCCACTGTTGAAGGGGATACCACCATGTTTTATCTGGCCAAAAAACTTCGGGATTTGCCTGTGCGCGTAAGCTGTATCTCGCGTGGAATAGCCATAGGCGGAGAAATTGGTTACGCCGATGAAATTACCCTTGGACGGAGTATTGCCAACCGCACAGAGTATAAAGTTTAAACACCTTGCACCAGATTTCGGTCATCATCGTCAATTACAATGTTCGCTACTTTCTGGAGCAGGCACTACACAGTGTTATGCGGGCAACCCGCAACCTTGATGCAGAAGTATGGGTTGTTGATAACAACAGCGTAGACGGCAGCATGGAAATGGTAAAAAACCTGTTTCCATCTGTAAAATGTATAGAGAACAAGGAAAATCTGGGTTTTAGCAAAGCCAATAATCAGGCTATACGCAGCAGCAATTCCCAATACGTTCTTTTGCTAAATCCCGATACAGTTTTGCAGGATGATACGCTGGAAAAGTGTGTGGCGTTTATGGACAAGCATCCTGAAGCCGGTGGACTCGGTGTGCGCATGATTGACGGCAAGGGACAGTTTTTGCCCGAAAGCAAACGCGGATTACCCTCACCGACCGTAGCGTTGTATAAAATGACCGGATTATCTGCCGTTTTTCCAAAGTCAAAAACGTTTGGTCGCTATCACCTAAAGTACCTTGATGAGAACAGTATTCACAAGGTAGACGTTCTGAGCGGTGCATTTATGTTGCTTCGAAGCCATACTTTGGAGAAAATTGGTTTGCTGGATGAGGATTTCTTTATGTACGGGGAAGATATTGATTTAAGCTATCGAATTACCCGGGCCGGTTATCACAATTATTATTTCCCCGATACCACCATTATTCACTACAAAGGCGAAAGTACCAAAAAACGCAGTGCCAACTATGTGAAGGTGTTTTATAACGCCATGGTATTATTTGCGAGAAAACATTACAGCAGCAACATAGCAGGGCGACTGAATGTCTTTATTCAGTTGGCTATTTACCTGCGTGCCTCATTCGCATTGGCATACCGGGTTTTCAGTGCGGCTATTCTTCCAATGCTGGATTTTATACTTATTTATGCCGGATATTTTGGTATTACCCGCTATTGGGAGGACTACAATAAGTATGTGAAGGGGTTTTATCCCGATACCTATTTTGTGTTGCATATTCCGGTTTATATACTTCTGGTGCTGTTTTGCATGTATCTCAGTGGCGGTTATGACAAGCCTCTTTCTGTGCGAAGAATCATAAGAGGTGCAGCAGTTGGTGCATTGATTACTTTTTCGGCCTATGCTTTTCTGCCTAAATCATTGCAGTTCAGTCGGGCTATTTTATTGCTGGGGTGTGCCTGGAGTCTCGCTGCTCCATTACTGTTGCGCTTTTTGCTTCATTTTATAAAGACAGGAAAAACTCAGCTTTCCGGAGGCGGTACCTATAGAATTGCCTTGGTAGCGGGAAGTTCGGAATCAGCCCGAATCGAGGGCTTGTTGTCCAGAAGTATGGTAAAAATGGATGCCATAGCCCGTGTTTCTCCCGACGGCTCCAGGCCCGAGGGTTTTGCCGGTGGACTTGAGCAGATTTCCGAAGTAGTGGATATTTTCAAGGTAAACCTAGTTATTTTCAGTGCGGCTGATGTGGCTTCCGCGGATATAATGGCTGTTATGAGCAGGCTTTCAGGCAAAAATGTCCATTTTAAAATTGTTCCCGAGGGAAGTCAGTTTGTAATTGGCAGTAACAGTAAGGATGAGCGGGGAGAATTGTTTACCCTGGATCTCAGTTTTACCATTGAAAATTTGGAAATACGGAGAAAAAAGCGTATATTCGATTTGGGTGTTGCTTTTGTGTTAGCATTACTTTCTCCATTACTGGCATTTTCTCAGGGTGGACGTTTGCTTATGAAAAACTGGATTAAAGTAGTTTTGGGCCGCGAAACATGGGTGAGTTACGGCAGTAGACCCAATACTGAATTTTTACCTAAAATCAAGCCGGGTTGTCTTTATCCGGGAATGATTTATAAAAACGATGAACTCGAGCCGGCGGTGAATCTGGCCTATGCCCGCGATTATCATGATCACCCAGCAGATAAGAAATCTGGACTCCGGCAAATTAAAAAATCCGGAATATCTCGAGAAAATGAAACAACAATTTGCAACTGAAAATGAACCCATTAGCATTCCTTTTGCCGAAGGCATAGAATACAAGGTTTATTACGGTGAGAGCTCAGTGCTGAAGCAACTGAGATATTATCCCTATGCGGTGCTGGGAGTAGTGGGCCTGTTTATTTTGGTTTCTTACTTTGCTTTTTCAGTAAGTCGCAGGGCGGAGGAAAATCAGGTTTGGGTAGGTCTCGCCAAGGAAACTGCCCACCAGTTGGGTACGCCTATTTCCTCGTTAATGGGCTGGGTAGATGTTATTGAAATGGGCGAAATGCCTGAAAATGCCGGTGATGAGATGCGGAAGGATATCAGGCGCCTGCAAATAATTACAGAGCGTTTCAGCAAAATCGGATCCGAACCCATCCTGAAAAAGGTAGAACTCAACCAAACCTTACAGCATGCTGTGGCTTATATGAAAACCCGCTCCGGGAAAGGGGTTCATTTTGACATACAGTCTTCAGGTCCGGTTTATGTAATGCTCAACCTGAATCTTTTTGACTGGGTAATTGAAAACCTCACCAAAAACAGCATAGATGCAATGGAGGGAGCCGGTGAACTTAAATATAGTATTCACAGAAAATCGGGTAAAATTATTCTGGATGTTTCTGATACCGGAAAAGGGATACCCCGCAACAACTTTAAGTCTGTTTTTAAACCCGGTTTCACTACAAAAAGACGTGGCTGGGGTCTTGGATTATCGCTGGCAAAACGTATTATTCAAGACTATCACCGGGGTCAAATCTTTGTAAAAGAGAGTTTACCCGGGGTCAGAACTACTATGCGGGTTCTTCTTAACGAAGCAGTGTAATGGTACCTTTTTCTGTTACGCGCTCATCATAGGCATTAATCAGGCTCACTTCCACAATATAGGTTCCCTGTGGTGCCCCTTCTCCGTTCCACCCTTCTTTTGGGTTGTCGGTTTTAAACACTAGCTGTCCCCAGCGATTGTAGATATGGAGTCTGTACGTTTTTACCCCCCTGAGAGACGGCTTCCAAACTTCATTAAGTCCGTTTTGATCAGGCGTAAATGCAGTGGGAATGTGCAGGTAGTAGCCGATTCCAACCCTCACAATGCTGTTTAAGGTGTCGTAGCAATTAAAAGCATTGCCCACAATCTGCTGGATTGGCCAAGTACCGGTATCGTTAGAAATCCATGTAAGCGGCTGCTGTGAATTGAAATAACCATGAGGCAGATTCCAGTTCCAGGATGTGGCTCCGCTGCTTTGATCCGTAAATGTTACCGGCTGAAGTTCTCTGGGTGCTGAAGGGGTGAACGTAAAGCCTGCTTTGGGTCTTGGATTAACAATAAGCGTGTAGGAAATGGTATCTGCGCATCCCAGGCTGTTAAAAGCACTCAGTTTAACAGGATGACTGCCTGTGGCAAAACGTAAAGTTGTATCATTGCCGCTATAGCGCTTGCTGTTTATCAGAAAACGTGTTGCGGAAGAACTAATATTTTTCACCGTGAATACACCCGGATTACAGGTTGTTGTATTGGGGAAGAAAAGATTGGCTAGGGGTTGTGCAACTACCTGTACCTGAATATTGCGCTGGGGCTGGGTTACCGTGCAGCCATCGGTTACCACAATCCTGTAGCTACGGGTGTTTGCAGGTGAAACGGTAATGTTTGCAGTGTTGCCTGAATTGCTGTTATCCGACAAATCTGTCCATGTATAGCCATAATTCCCGTTGCCCCCTGAAGCTTTGACCCGCAAGCCGGCATTTTCACCCGCACAAATAGCAGTATCCTGTGATGTGGTAATAGTGAGATTGGGCAGCACAGAGATTTTTACGGTTGCACTATCGCTGTTAACGGTGCAGCCATCTGAAAGAATTACCCGAACAGTCTGCGTTGCTGTTGGATTAAGACTCAGGGTGGCACCGCTGCCGAGTGAAGTTGCCGGATTGGCCACATTCTCCCAGCGGTATTGGTAAAGGCCATTTCCACCAGAGGAATTGGATTTTAGCAGTATGGCATTTCCATAGCAAAGAGTAGTGTCTTTGTTTGTGGTGATGCTCAATGGTGACCTCACTGTAACTGTTACCAGTTGTGTATCATTTTTTACCGTGCATCCATCACTTAGTACTGCCCGGTAAAGGGTAGTTATGTTGGGGGTTACCGTATGCCCACTACCGTTGCTCAATCCCTGGTTCCAGGCGATGGTATATCCTGTACTTAATCCGCCTGCAGGTGTAGCTTTCAGGGCTGTGCTCCTTCCAAGACAGAGGGTTGTGTCCTGCAATAAAGTGAGTGCCAGTGGCGAACGCACATCCACAATTACATAAGCAGTATCATTCTTCACTGAGCAAGCATCACTAAGAATAGCTCTGTAGGTTGTTTTGGTGGCAGGTGAAACTGTCTTATTCAGACCTGTTCCCAAGCCCTGATTCCAGGTTACCGTGCGTGTGGTGGTTAATCCACCGGATACATTCGCTGTCAAAACAACTGCATTGCCTTGACAGATTAGTGTGTCTCTGCTGACGGTTATGTCCAACGCGGGCCGCACACTAACCTTGAAGGTGGCATAGAGAGTATCGGGCGTGCAGGCATCGAGAGCGCGTATGGTATAGTCGGTAGTTGTGGCCGGACTAACCGCATAATTGGCCAGCGTACTATTGCCGGGAGTCCACAGGTATTTATAGCCTGAAGGCAGACCGCCACTTAGTGCGGCTGTCAGTGTTACTGAGCGGCCCTGGCAAATGGTAGTGTCTTTTCCGGCTTTCAGGGTAAGTGGCGCCCTGACGGTTACGGTAACAGAATCAAGCGCGTCATAAAAGGTGCACTGATCATCCAATGAAACCCGATAGGTGGTCTTGGTGGTAGGTTTTACATTAATATTACTGCCCGAAGCGAATCCCTGCCATTGGAAAGTGTATCTTGTGCTGTCGCCACCGGTACCTTTGGCACTAAAGTTTAGTGCATTTCCAATACAAATGGTCGTGTCTTTGGGAAGCCTGAGCTTTAGGGGTGATTTAACGGTAAGTATAGCAGCATTGGAGGGTTTTCTGGTATTGCAGAAGTTACTTGCCAATAGCCTAAAACGGTGGTTGTTGCTTGCAAAAGTGAGGTTTTTTCGCTTCAGTGTATTCAGTGTATCACCGGGTAAATCTGACCATGTAACACCATTGTTGGTGCTCCGTTGCCATTGCAGAGAGGGCCTTAGGCCGGAGTTTACACCTACAGTCCACATTGCAGAATCTCCTTCGCATTTCCAAACATCGGCAGGCTGCGAGGTAAAAGTTGCCTGGGTATCAACCTGAATGATGGCAGGCTGTGTGTAAACCAGATTTAGGCAGGCATTTACATAGCGGTTTCTGTAATAGGTCCCGCGCTGGTTCCAGCTGAAATTGGGGAGGGAAAGCGTGTCGCCGGTCTTACCGCTGATGTTTTGCCAGGTTTTACCGTTGTCAGTACTGCTTTGCCATTGCCTTGCCATGCTGGTACTGCCGGATGCTGTACTTACGAGGATTAATGTATTGCCCGCACAGATTACCTGTGAAGCAGGTTGCCTTGTTATAGCAGGAGCCACCGGAGTAGCAGTGGGCGTAAATGCTTTACCGTTGCATCGTGGACCAATTTCGCCATTTGGGCCCACGGCTTCCAGGGCAAACCAATAGGTTTTTCCGTTCACAAGTCCGGTAACCGTGAAGAAGGTGTCTTTGGTTGTGCCAATTACCTCCATGAAGGAATTGATGCTTTGCAATATTCTGTAGGAGGCCGCTCCGGTGGTTTTTGGCCAGTACAGATGAACCTGACTGCTGCAGGTCATGCCATTGGGCTGATTGGCACGGTAGAAGATATGAAAGGTGGTGTCGCTTACATCGGTAAGACTTCCGTTTTTAATGCGAATCAGCGCCCTGCGGGTGTTTAGATTGGCCGGTGCATTGTTCCATGTAAAGTAACGGTTTGAAGCGGCGAGACCCGTGGTAATATTGTTCCAGGTGATACCACTGTCAGCACTATATTCAATGGTGTAGGTGCTATTTGCGCCAAAAGCATCCCATGCAATGGTTTGTGGTGCGGTTGAAGTAGGTGGCACCATGGTTTCATGGCCGTTGGGGTAGCTCACCCGCACGTAATTGCCAATCTGGCTATGGGTGATGGTATAAACTTCGTTGGTTGTGCTAATGGCTTTACCTTTCACACGTATTACCCATTTGCCCGATTTGGGATTATCAAAATAAAATTGTTCGGCATTGTTCAGGCTGTCTCTTTTGCGAATCGGCAAACACGTATGGCAGGCAGGATTTAGGGTCCAGGGCAAATATTTATTGCCTGCACTGTCCTGAACCTCCAGGTCCAGATCGTTTATTAATGAAGGTGAAGCCCCTGCTGCAGCATACATGTCATCCCAAACCAGCATTACCTGAAAACGTGCTGTGCCGGGTTTCACATAAACAGTGTCGGTGCGGCTGTTTCCATTTGTAACACTGTCTACCTTGTAGGTTTTATCCTCCAGTACCTTGTTGGCACTTACCGCATTGATTCTTCCAAATCCAAATGCATAATCGGGACCAACATTTCCCAAATCATCAGCAGTATTACATACAATGGCTTTAAGGGTATGGTTCAGTGGCTTTTTGTTGCTGTTTAACTGTTTAAAACGCTCATATAAAAGGGCAATGGTTCCGGTTGCGCCTGGACAGCTCATGGATGTGCCATTCCAGCCGCCTTGATAGGTGTTGGCGGGTAATGTAGAATAAACATTTACCCCCATGGCGCATATATCCGGTTTCATTCTGCCATCAAACATGGGACCGTAGCTGTGAAATGTGCTGTTCCCATCGTTAAACTGCAATGCGCCTACCGTGATGATGTTTTTTGCCGCCTGAAAGCCGCTGTTAATTGTGCGATATCCACCTGTGGCGCAGTTAGAACTGCGTGAATTTCCTGAACTAAACTGGTGACTTAAGTAAGGATACATGTTTACCAGAATATCCAGGTTACGACTGATTCCGTCATAGGAACCCCTGGTTCCGCAAGGATCTGAACCATAACCATAGGAGTTGTTGGTCATCACAATGCTATCCCGAAAACAGGCAGTATCCATTTCGGCAGGAATGTTGCCGGAAAAATCCCAGCTGAAAAGATTGGCTTTTGGCGCCATTCCTTGCCCATAGGGATCTATGATTCCGCCTCCGGTAATGGTTCCACAGACGTGTGTGGCGTGGTTGGCATTCGAACCGGCAACATACGGATTCTTTAAAATGACGCGGTCATTAAAATCAACATGGCTTCCGGCACCTGCACCATCCCATTCTCCAATGGTAATGCCTTTACCCCATAGATTGCGACCACCGGGTCTTCCCAGGTTCAGGGTTAATGCACGGTGATTAACACGACCGGGAAAATTATGCGCTTCCACAGCGGGAGGAATGGGTTCCAACCAATAGAATCCCTCAATTGAAAGAAGCGATGGAAGTTTTTCCAGCGGAAATCGAACCTGTATTGATTTAAAATTGGGTAAATATTCACGGCAAACAAATCCCTGTTTTTCAGAATGATTTTTTACCTCCTGATAACGGTGGTTTCCATTTAAAAAAACTACAGCTTCCACCCAGCCCGGTAAAGCCGAAATTTTAGACCATTCAGGGCCGCCATTTTGCCATAATTCAGTCTGCGTTTTCCACGACGATTGCAATGGCTGAATACATACAACACCCAAAGAAGAAAGGTCTTTGCCTGCCATAGTGTTGGGGATTTCCGCGTACCAGGTCAGTTCGGGAACATATTCCAGTAAGGTTATACCGGATTTTGCCAATGCTTCTTTTTGTGAAGCATCAGGTATGGATACAAATGAAATGAATGCAGTGTAGTAACCGTTCTCATTTTCGCCCTGCGGTACCACCGTCTGTCGGCTTATTTGAATATCCCCCGATTTCATACGAATGACCGGTCTCTGTTGTGCGTTAACCATAGTCGTCAAGCACAATAATGGAAGGATAAGCCAGTTTCTTAACATGCTGAATTTCATTCTGATAATAGTAGCAGCCTCAAAATTACGATATTTACCCTCGGGTGTACATGAAATCAAAGGTAGATTTTCCATCAAATGTTTATCTTTTAAAGATTTCTATCTTTAAAAGACCCCTAAAAGTTCAATTTTGTTGCCTGAACATGCCTAAAATTATACAGCTTTAATGATGGTGCTAACTATATTCGCAACATGATACAACGCATTCAATCCTTGTATTTACTGCTGGTTTTTTTGATGGCGACCATGATGTTGCTGCTGAATCCCAATTTTGCGAAGTTTAACAATACCAAAGAAGCGGCAATCAGTGCTGAGTTGCATTTTGTTAACAAACACTATTACAACCAGACCGATCAGGGCGGTATGCCCTACGATAAACTGAATATAATAATTCTGGTTTCTATGGGTCTGGGTTCGCTGTATGCCATATTTCTGTTTAAGAAAACCGAATTGCAGAAAAAAATCAGTTTATATGTTTCACTCCTTTCCATGGTGTTGCTTGGTTCGCTGGTTATTGATTTTATGAAGATGTCTCAGGATGCGCCGGATATATCTTCTTATCCCAGCATACATGGTATTTGGCCATTTGCATGTGCCGTACTCTCTGCATTGGCCTGGGCAGCTATACGCAGGGATGAAAAACTGCTGAAAAGCATGGACCGCATTCGTTAAAATGAACCGTAAATTTCTCTGGTTTCTCTTGTGTTTTTGTCTGACTGCCGAGGCAAGCGGACAAAAAGCATTGCTTAAAAATGAGTTTCTCACGCCTTATGAACTGTCAGGGAAAAAGCGAACTGCTACCTACACCCAATGTGTGGCATGGTATCAAAGTTTGCAGAAACAATATGCCAAGTATTGCAAATTGGATTCCATTGGAATGTCTGACGGCGGTAGCCCGATTTATGTATTCAGAGTAAACAACAGTGCAGGTTCTGCCAAGTTGAAGGTTCTTATTAACAATAACATTCATCCCGGTGAGCCGGAAGGTACAGATGCCAGTATGCTGCTGGTCAGGGAATTGCTTATAGATAAAGAGAATGAAGCCATACTTGATAAAATAGACCTTCACATAATTTGCCAGTATAACGTGGATGGCTCTCAAACACAATCCTGCTGTACCCGTGCCAATCAAAACGGGCCCGTAAATCAGGGATTCAGGGGCAATGCAAGAAACCTGGATCTTAATCGCGATTTTATAAAAGCCGACAGCCGAAATGCAAGAGCCTTTGCCCAATATTTTACGACCCAGAAATTTGATTTTTTTATTGATAACCACACCAGCAATGGTGCCGATTACCAATATACACTCACGTATTTTCATACCAGACCGGAAAAGCTTTTGCCGGAGCTCAGACCGCTATTGAATAGGGTTGAATCATACCTAAAACCGGAATTGGAAAAAGCCGGTTGGCCTACGGCACCCTACGTGGAAACCATGAAAACTGTTCCTGACAGCGGCATTCACGCTTTTTGGGAAACCGGACGCTACGCAACCGGATACACGGCATTACACCACTGTATCGGTTACACAGTGGAAACCCACATGTTAAAACCTTTTCCCAAAAGAGTGGATGCGACCCTGGATTTCCTGCGCGTATTTCTGCGTGGGGTGGTTAAAGAACACAGTAATGCTCTCAGCGTGCGCGATCACCTAAAAAGGGCTCAAACCCGCAAATTTCAAGGCCGTCAGGTAGAATATATTGCTTATGAAATGGATGTAAACCGCTGGGATACATTATTGTTCAAAGGATTTGATTTCGGGTACCGCACAAGCACCGTTACCGGCCAAAAGCGACTGTATTACGATACCTTAAAACCCTGGAGTCGATATATAAGATACTACCGCTATTTTAAAGCCAAAGACAGTGTTGTAATGCCACGATTTTATATACTGCCCTGGGCCTGGGGTGAAGTATATGAGCGCCTAAAGATGAACCGCATTGAAATGAAACAGGTTGGGCAAGATACCACTATGATTATGCGGGTGAGTTTTATACATGGGTACGAATCGGTTAAAACCCCATACGAGGGCCATTTTCTTCATTACAATATCAAAACCAGCGATACCTTTGCCTGGAATTTTTTTGATGCCGTTTTGCAGCAAAAAGAGGGTTTCAGCGATTATGTGTGGGATGATAAAGCAGCTGAAATACTGGCTAACGATCCTGTATTGAACAAGAAATTTCTGGATAAAAAGGCAGCTGATAAGGACTTCGCAGCTGATGCTTGGAAACAGTGGATGTTCGTTTACCGAAACTCATCCTATTATGAGCCCACCCATAACAGATATCCTGTCTACAGGGTAGATTGAGGTTACTCCCCGTAATACTCAACGAAATTATTCTGGGTTTCCCAAAGTGTAATTTTACTGAGTACGGCACCTTGTGGCAGTGCAGCAGACAGGCGTTTCCATATTTCAACCGCCATGTTTTCAATGCTGGGAATGCAATGTGAAAGCCATGAAACATCCATGTTTAGGTTTTTATGATCCAGTTCTTCCGTAATCTCCTTGCGGATAATTTCCTTCAACTCTTTTAGGTTGATTATGCAACCGGTATCTGCGGAGGGAGAACCTTTTACGGTTACATACAAATCAAAATTATGCCCGTGAAAATGGGGATTGGCGCAGATGCCAAACTCTTCATAGTTCTTTTCATCACTCCAGTTCGGGTTCCACAAGCGGTGTGCTGCGTTGAAATGTTCTTTGCGTGTGAGATGTAAAACGGGCATTTCGCTACAAAATTACAAAAATCCCTGTCTTACTTGGCAATTGGTTTCATGGCAATTGTATCAAAGGCTTTGTAACCAACCACAGCCTCGGAAAAGCCGTCCACTAACCAGTTTACAGGTAGAAGAAAATTGAGGGCAGCTGTTTCATTGAACTTTCTTTTTAGCGGCAGGGATTGGGTTTCGAAACCTTGTTTGCGCAGTTCAATAGGTGGAGGTGTATCAAAACTGCGTTTAATACGAACTATGCAGGGCGTGCTGTCCAGCAATTGGTTTTTATGCCATACCTGAGCCCCGGGTTCAGTTGTAACAATGCGAATTCGTTGTTTTGTTCCTGTGAGTACAAAGGCGCAACTGCTAAGCAGTAAAGAAGAAATGCCAATTAAAGAAATCGTATTTTTCATCAGGCCTGCACAGCTGCCGGATACCAGGTTTTAAGTTTTTCTACGGTCGTGCGTATGTCTTCTTCAGTATTAAATTTACCGAAACTAAATCGCACGGTTGTTCTATCGGTACCGGGGTTTATGGCATTAATTACATGGCTGCCGTTGTTACTGCCACTACTACAGGCGCTGCCACCGGAGGCTGAAATCCCTGCTATGTCGAGGTTAAAGAGTAGCATATTGCCGGTGTCGCTGGCAGGGAATGATACGCTTAACACAGTATACAGACTATTGCCTATACAGTCGCCATTGAAAGAAATTCCCGGAATCTCATTTTCCAGAAGTTCAATCATACTGTTTTTTAAACCCTCAATATGCTTGCGTTTCTTTTCCATATCCCGGTAGCAGATTTCCAGGGCTTTGGCCATGCCAATTATACCATATACATTCTCCGTACCGCCTCTCACTTCGCGTTCCTGAGCTCCTCCCGTTATCTGCGGGGGAAGTCTGTGGGCTTTGTTCATGTAAATGAACCCCACACCTTTTGGCCCATTAAATTTGTGTGCCGCTGCTGCAAGATAATCGATGTGCCCTTTGCTTAAATCAAAGGGGAAGTGGCCCATGGTTTGCACCGTGTCGCAGTGAAATAAAGCGCCGGCCTCGTGTGCCATTCTGCCAACCGTTTCCACATTGAGTATATTGCCAATTTCATTATTGGCATGCATCAGACTCACCATGCAGTTGGGCAAGGTATTCAGCAGTTCCTGCAGATGATTCAAATCCACATGGCCATTTTCTGTGAGGCTCACCAGATGCATTTCAGCCTGTCTGGATTTATGCATTTCTTCAGCTGTGTGCAAAACGGCGTGGTGTTCTATGGGTGATGTAATGATGTTTTTAATGCCTTTGTACATTACCGCACTCCGCAAGGCCAGGTTATCAGCTTCCGTGCCACCGCTGGTAAAGAATATTTCAGAGGGCTGGCAATTCAGCATTTTAGCAATACTGCCACGGGCTTCCTCCATAAGGGCTTTTACCTTACGACCGTGGCCATGTGTAGAGCTGGGATTACCATACAAATCGCGCATCATAGGTATCATGGCTTCAAGAACTTCGGGATCGAGCGGGGTGGTGGCAGCGTTGTCGAGGTAGATTCTGTTTTGCATGGTTAGATGCGGTTGTGTTGGTTCAAATATCCGATAATTTTATAACAGAGTTTAGCCATGCTGAATTCTGTAATGATGTCGGTTTCACGGGGTGCAATTTCCACAATATCAAATCCAATCACTTTTTTGCGTTCTGCCAGGCGGCGAAAGAGTTTGCAACCCTGCATCCATGTCAGACCTCCGGGCTCTGCGGTGCCCACGGCCGGACAAACCGATGGGTCAAATCCGTCTGCATCTATGGTAAGGTAAACCTCATCACTGAGTTTGTCTATGCATGCGTCTATCCAGGCATCGTCATTCCAAAGCTGATGAGCATACCAAGTATGGATATTGACTGATGATTTTCTCAATTCAGCCTCTTCTTTGCATTGGGCTCGGATGCCTACCTGCACCAGTGGCACGCCCAAATCATGTACCCTGGCCATAACACTGGCGTGCGAGTAGGGATTGCCGTTGTATTCTGCTCGCAGATCGCTGTGAGCATCAATTTGCAATACACTCAGGTTGGGAAATTTTTCCAGATGTGCCTTTACAAATCCCAGGGTTACTGTGTGCTCCGCGCCCAGCGAAACCACAAATTTGCCATCATTCAGCAGTAAAGATGTTTGCAATCGGATTTTCTCCACTGCGGCCGCGTCAATAGTATCGGTAAAATCGGTGGGTGCCAGTGTGGCTATGCCGACGCTGCGGTAAGTTTCAGCGTCCAGTTCTTCATCATAGAATTCCACAAAGTGGCTTGCGGCAACAATGGCTTCAGGACCTTTGTCACTTCCGGCAATGTAGGAACTGGTGTGTTCGTAAGGAATTTGCTGAATCACCACGCGGGCATTTTCATAGGCAGCCAGGTGTACTTCAGGCAGTGCAAGAAAGCCTTCATCGGCGGGAAGAACGGAAAAGGGAAGGTTGCTCAAGATTAACCTTTTACGCGTTCCACATATTCGCCGGTGCGTGTATCGATTTTGATTTTTTCACCGGTTTCTACAAACAGAGGAACCATAACGGTAGCACCCGTTTCCACGGTTGCAGGTTTCAGGGTGTTGGTAGCAGTATCGCCACGCACGCCGGGCTCGCTGTATGTAATTTCCAGCACTACGTGAGATGGTGCGGTAGCTCCAATGGGCAGTTCTCCCTCGAAGGATACCAATACCTCATCGCCTTCTTTCATGAATTTGGCACCGTCTCCAAACATGAACTTGGGTATTGGAACCTGATCGTAGGTTTCATTATTCATGCAGATAAAGCTGTCGCCTTCTTCATACAGAAACTGAAGCTCATGGGTTTCTACACGCACAATTTCCACTTCTTCGCCACTGCGAAAGCGGTTTTCTGCCAGTTTGCCGTCTTTTACACGGCGCATACGGGCCTGGTAAAATGCACGAAGGTTACCCGGTGTGCGATGTTGCCATTCGATAATCTGGCAGAGCTCACCGTTGTAGCGGATGAACATGCCATTGGATACGTCCTGGGTTGTTGCCATAATAAAGTGATGCAAATTTAACACAAAACCGCAACAGGGCGTATTCTTTACTTCAGATACTCCAATTCAATGCCAAAACGGGTCATGGAATAGTAAATTACCTGAGCCCTCCGCGATGTAAAACGACTATTCAATCCGCAGGTTCTGGGACATGGAAGCAGTCCGGATATATGCGCGGCTTCATTTTTACTGAGTTTGCCTGCGGTTTTTCCATAATAATTCTGGGCCGCAGCCTCTACACCAAAAATCCCATCACCGGTTTCAATAACATTCAAATAAACTTCCATAATGCGTTCTTTTCCCCACAGCAATTCTATCAGTGCCGTGAACCATACTTCCAGGCCTTTGCGCAACCAGCTTCGGCCTTCCCATAAAAACACATTTTTAGCTGTCTGCTGACTGATGGTACTGGCACCGCGTTTTTTCCCGCCTTTCATGTTGTGCTCTGCTGCTGATTTAATGGCCTTAAAATCAAATCCCCAGTGCTGACAGAAGTTCTGGTCTTCACCGCAAATGACGGCAAGCTGCATATTTTTGGATATGTCATCCAGCTGCACCCATTGTTTCAGCAGTGTCTTATCACCCGATCTGGAGATCATAAGCAATGTTGTGCCCGGGTTAATCCATTTGAGTGCCAGAACCCATAAAAAGCTCAATAACATAAACCCCAAGAATATTCGAAAAGTCCATTTACGGATACTTCGGAATGTCGGGTTACTAAACAGCCCCATATTGGTTTCGAAGATAGTTTAACAGGAGATAAAAATGTCGAAAAATAGCCCGCAGGATTATTTTTTTACCCCGGCGGCCTCGCAAAATTGCTCGTAGGTCATGTTTCGCAAATCATCTTCTGAATATTTCGCCAATAATGTGGAAGCGCCTTCGGTAGGTTTTTTTCCTGCAGTATTCGGGTCATATTTTGGCACAAAGAAATAGCGAAAGGTATGCCCCAGCGCATTTCCATACGGATCATATTCATTATCAGGGTTTGTGAGCATAATGAGCATTTTGCCCGCCACAGGCATGCCACTCCATACATCTGTACGGGGATTGTTGCCACGGATGTATGAAACCAGCAGTCTCATCAGTTCCACTTTACCGGGCTGACGTATGGCAGCCGGATAACCTCCAAGATTTCCATATACCAGCACTACTGAATTTTTTATAAGTTCGGGAGTTATGGCGGGGTCTGTAATTTCAAGTACCTGAGCCGGACCGATACCATCAATGTTTTTGTTTTGCCATACAGGAGCATTGTCTCCGGGAACAAGCCACTCACTACTTTGCAGTGGTTGGCCCCCCTGGGTAGAAATATCTTTTTTGCAACTGCCTGAAATGACGGCTGAGAAAAGCATCATTGCCGAGAAAAAACCATTGATTTTCATGGGTTTTAACTTTTGTATAAAACGAATATACTAAATAAATTCGACAAAAACAAATTATAAGATAAGGGTTATAAAAAACGACGGTTTGATGACAACGCTGTTTAATCATCCTAAGTCGCTGGTTTTAACCCGTAGTCAGGAGTGGAGGTGTTTTTTGTATGTAAATCTAATACCACAATCACTGCGGTAAACATCCATAGTGGCACTGCGATTTTATCGTATTGGCTATAATTATTTAAAAATGCGTGTACATGGTAAGTTACCAGCCCCAGCAAAGCAATTAATGTTGTTATTTTGATTTTTCGGTCTTCCGTATTGTAGATTACACGGAAGGCAGTGGCCATGGTGAGCAAAGTTATGGCAATCCATAAAGTCATACCGGGAAACCCGCTCTCGCTCATGGCACTGAAATACTCGCTGTGTGCATCTCCCAGATCTCCGGTATTGGTGCTGATGATGGTCATTTCACTGCTTTGCTGAAACGGACCGTACTGAAATACAAACGTACCGGGCCCAAATCCAAAGAGCGGCCTTTCAGAAACCATGCGTGAAGCGCATTTCCAGCGGTTTATACGTTCAAGGTTGCTGGGGTCGGTGGTGATGTTACTCACCGATTTTACGTGTCCCTCCAGTTCATCACTGCTGCCTTGTTTATTGGCCTCCAGATTGTAGAGTAATCTGTCCTGGTTTATAATACCATAGGTGCTTACAGCCACCAGGGCCAGCATAATCCAGTAAAACTTAATGCGGAATCTGATCAGCAGATACACGCCCAACGCAGCTATGAGGCTAAGCCAGGTAGCGCGAGTGTAGCTCACCACAATGCCCAGGAGTAATACCACCAGAAAGAAACCCAGCAGGGGTGCCCAGCCGGGCTTGATGCCAAACACCGAACCATTGAAAGTATAGAATACGAGTATACTTACGCAAAAAGCAATAGCGGCTGCATACATGCCATGGTCGGGGAAAAAAGGCCAGCTGATGCCGTAAGATGCACTTCGGATAAATCCGTAAGCAGCGTGTTTGGTGAGGGTATATATGACGAGAATCAGTGTGCAAACTACCAATGCTGAAAAGAAGTATTGAATGTTTTGCATCTTCTTAAACAGGTAAATCCCTCCGATGAAAAATACTATGATATACCAGGTGCGTGCCAGGCTGAATTTGAAACTCACCATCGGCATACTGCTGTATATCGAAGATAGCCAGAGCCAAAGCAGATAGGCAATTACCAGCAAAACAACCGGGTGTTTCAGGGGTGTGAGATTGGTTTTTTCCTGAAGAAAAAACCGTACACAAAGCAAACAGAAAATCCAGATGATGAGTGGTTCGGTGGGTAGTGCCAGTCCAAGTCCGCCTCCAATGTCGTTAATATTTATTGAAAGTGGCGCAAGCGCTCCGGTAAGCAGAATAAATTTCTCGGTTTTGTAAACGGAAAACAAAAGTACTGAGATGGCGACCGGAATGAGAAATACATAATAATTTCCGTACATGGCTGCCCACATACCTGCTATACCTGTGAGCAATGCCAGCAGGTAGATGAGATAAGGTTTGTGCGATGTAACCGGCGTATTAAGCAAGGTTCTTTTTGCGGTTCAGGTACAATACCTCGTACAACAGCAACATCACAGAGATGGCAGCAAAGGTGGTAAGGAGGGTCATAAGCAATACCAGCGTTCGTTTGGGCCATGCTTTTATTTCGGGTTTGGCCGCTGCACTCACCGTAAATTTGTGAGAGAGGTTTTCTTTCACGTCCACCAGTCGCTTTTCGTACTGGGCAATTAAATCACTTTCTTTTACTGCCTCTTGCTGTATCAGTTCATTCAGTGCAATAAAGTCCCCCCCGTGGCTGACCAGAGTGTTCTGTTGTTCTATTAGGTCTTTTACACGGCCAAGCTGCCCGGAAGCCTGTGCTTTGTAAATCTCTTCTGCCAGCGCACGGCTTTGTTCTTCGTAGTTGGTTACTCCTTTTTCTCCAAGTCCGCGTAGCTGGTCTTTGAGTCCCTGTAGTTTGTTTTGTTTCTCCTTGAGGGCTCTTTCTACAATGGCCAGTGCCGGATCAGCTACCTGTTTTTGTATTTCGGTTTTTACGGTGTCGTATAATGCAGCAATACCATTGGCAATATTGGCGGCCATTTGCGGATCTTCATCCAATACTTCAATTTTAATGCTCAGGTAACGAGTGCGGCTAAACTGAATATTTTCTTCAATTTTATATTCCAGTGCGGTCTGGGGATGGGCTTCTGTTTTGGGATCAATGCCGTAGTGTTTCATAAGGTTGAAATTGCGCACCAGACGGCTCAACAATTCACCGCTTTGCAATACCTGCAGGGCTTTTTCGGCTTCTTCTTCTTCGCCGAATTCAAGGGGGTCTTTTTGCCGCTGATTCAGTTCCGTAAGGAGGGCATTGGAAATGGAGTTGTTGGTAGTGGGATAAAATACATGGGTGGCCTTGTATTTGGGTTTGGTAATAAGCGGACTTGTAATGAGCACAGACAGCAGTCCGGATACGAGACATACCGCAAATATTACTTTACGCCAGCGCCAGAAAAAATTTACTACATCGGCAAAATGGATTGGCTTCTGAACGTCTTCAGCCTGAATGAGATTTTCGGTTGAACCGGGTTGAAATTTCATATATTGAACGGGCAAAGGTACAAAACGGCGGCTTTACCTGAATATTGTGTGGCAGAGTCACTTGTTTTCCACAGGTAATGTTCGGTCAGATGTCAAAAAACCTTAGTACGCTTTCGTATTCACTGTTATCCTGTCTGTTGAAATCTTCAGACATGTACACATCTTCTGTTTTATATCCAAATCTGGACAGTGATGATACAATTCCCTTTACCAGGGTTGTATTTAGTTTCAGGCTTACCAGCAGGTTCCCTGCTTCGGTTTGGTTTACCATCATTCCCAGCACTTTGGCTCCATTTTCTTCTACAAGCCGCATGATGTGGGAAGGTGCAAAATCACGGGGTTCAACCAACACCACGAGTACAGCTCCCATGCCTTTGTAGGTTAGTGATTGCGATATGTTTTCGTGAATCTTTCGCTGGTCTATTATGCCAATAATTTGGTTCTGCTCGTTGGCTACCGCCATTACTTCAAGGTCAGAAGCAACCATTAGCGGAATCACCTGATAAATATGCTGTTGTGCGGGAGCAAAAGGCGCATGCGGATTGAAGGGTATGATATCTGAAAGCCTTTTATCGGCTTTTTCCTGAAGCAGATTGATTGCCCTGGCATAATTGTGAAGGCGGTTGTTGTCTACCACCGGAAGTTCAGAAACGCGCATGGCATGCATATACTCAAGTGCGGCACCTACAGTGTCGGTTAGTCGCAGGGGCGAAAGAGAATCGTGTATAAGTGATCCGGCTATCATCTGAATACAAAAATAACGAAGTCTTAAGGGCTGTTGATACACGAATCACCGAATTCCCCTAAAATT
Organism: Bacteroidota bacterium; assembly: GCA_009918425.1. Classification (GTDB taxonomy): domain Bacteria; phylum Bacteroidota; class Bacteroidia; order NS11-12g; family UBA955; genus RGEC01. Next base: position 1,685 of record RGEC01000007.1, on the reverse strand, counting down.
TTACACAACTTTACCAGGTATGGGTGTCGTCATTGTGCCAGGTGTCCTGCAATTTCATAGCGGTTTCCAGCAATAGTCTGGCACAGCCTTGCCCGCCGGCAACCGTTAGCACTTCGTGACAGATTTCTTTTATATCTGCCGAGGCATCTTCCGGACAAACAGCCAGTCCGGCTTTTTTGAGGATAGGAAAATCGGGCATATCGTCGCCCATGTAAGCTACTTCTTTTTCGTTTACCCCGAAATCAGAGCATACTTTTTCAAAAGCAGCCATTTTGTTGTTTTGTCCCAGATATACTTCTTTGATGCCCAGCCCCTGAAAGCGGTGTAGCATGCCTTGGCTGTTGCCACCGCTGATTATGGCAATGTTGTAACCCTGTTTCACTGCATGCTGTAAGGCAAACCCATCTTTTATATTCACACTGCGAAGCATGTGCCCTTCCTCTGTAACCAGTACATTGCCCGTGGTAAGCACGCCATCAATGTCGAAAATAAAGGTTTTAAAGGTTTTTAGTTTCTCCAGTGTTCTGGCATTCATGGGTGCAAAGTTCAGGGAAAACCGTGGCAGGCTCAAATTTCTTTTTAGGAAGTGTTTAGTGCTGAATAAGCAAGCGTGTGGTTCTCGCACCCTGGGTTGTATTACAACGCGCCATGTAAATCCCATTGCTGAGAGTAACCGGCAGAAATATTGTTTCTGAACCGCGGATACCTGCTGACAGCACTTTGCGGCCGCGCATGTCGTAAAGGCTAATTTCGGCAGTTTCAGCGGCGGAAAGCTTTACCTGAATAAGGCTTGCAGCCGGATTGGGAAACAGCCAGGCACCTTCATCGGTCAGGGATTCTACACCTACACTCAGTCCGAATACGTCTTTACAATCAAAATTGGGTTTCATGGGTGTGATACCGCAGCCCCGAAAAGCAAAGTTCTGGCTAAGTGAAATGTAGTGTTTGATGGCTGTTTGCTCTGCAGCGGTTATAGTATCGCGTTTGCACCAGTTGTCTGATGGCAGCAGCGTAACCGTGGGATACATGCTTTCGCCCCATTCATTTACATGGCCCAATCCCAGCGAGTGACCCATTTCATGAAACAGCACATACCTGAATTTGGCTGCGCCGGCAGGAGGCTGTCCTTTTCCGTAATACCAGTTTTGCTGTGTATTGAATCGCAGCAATTGGGTTTGGTTATGGTAAAAGGTTTCAGCACCTACGATGCAGGATGCCCATAGACGGTCATTGTATCCCACCACGCCCAGGGAAGAATCAGGGGCAATGATATGTTTGCCTTGTCCTAAATTTAAGGGAGTCCATTGGGTGAGGGGTTCGATGATATAGTTTACACCTGTTTTACAGCGAAATTCCTGCACCACATCGGCAATCGCCTGTTTTATTTCGGGATTGTTCCAGTAAACGGGATGTACCAGCCAGGTAACGCCGCCTTTTTTGTTGTTATCGGTGAGTAGGTCATACAGCAGCGGATTAGCCTGTCGGTATCCCAGGTTGGCTTTCACTTTCAGGGTGTCGGCGGAGAGGTAGTCGGTTCCGCTGATATTTACTTTTAATTTGTTAGAAAACGCCACGGGCATTTCCAGTTTAATCTGGGTATTGGTCCAGCTTAGGTAGTTAAAACCATTGCCTGTGGTCGCATCCGTATAGGTATTGCCTTCGCGAAAAAACGAAACGTAAGAGCT
>RGEC01000060.1 GCA_009918425.1 Bacteroidota bacterium | reverse complement strand
TTGTTTTTCCGTTTGGGAAACTGAACTGAACAGTGTAACCGACAATCCCAATGTGTTTTCGGATGAAAACGCCGTACTCAGCGGAGGCAATTTCCACGGGCAGCCACTGGCATTGACGCTGGACTACGCGGCTATAGCCCTGGCAGAGCTTGCCAATATCAGCGAACGTCGCACCTACCTGCTCATCAGCGGGCAGCGTGGTTTACCCGCCTTTCTGGCTACAAAGCCCGGAACAGACAGCGGCTACATGATTGCGCAGTATACCGCAGCCAGTATGGTTAGTAAAAACAAGCAGCTTTGTACCCCGGCGAGTGTGGACAGTATCGTGAGCAGCAACGGACAGGAAGATCATGTGAGTATGGGTGCCAATGCTGCGGTGAAAGCAGTTCAGGTAGCAGAAAATGTAAAAGACGTTTTATCTGTTGAATGGCTTTGTGCCAATCAGGCCTTGAATTTCAGACAGGGCAGCACGTTCAGACAGGCAGAAAGCATGCGTATGAAACTTGGGCAGGACGAGCACACTACAATTCCCATGCATGAACTGATTGCCCGCTCCAAAGCATCCCTTTTCAGCCGTTAAGGCTTGCCAATATATAGTTCCTGCGTCATTTTTCTGCCTTTTGCCGACAGAGATACCTTATAAACTCCGGGTGGAATACGGCTAAGCGGCAACACTAATTCCTGTTCTTCCGCTGGCAATGGGTCATACAATTGTTTCAGGATGGTTTGCCTGCCCCTATTTACCTCCAGCGTGCAACTTTTGACGCCGGGAAGTGAAAAATGAACCATAAACATGGCGGTATCGGTTAGTGTTTCCATTTCCATGTAGCCCATACGGGGCGCTACGTATTTTTTTCGAATGCTTGCATCACTTAGTGCAGCAATTCGAACCGTGCTAAGGACATTTCTAGAATTATAGGTGGTAAAAGCAGCACGAACTATCCCCCTGGCTGCTGCAATGGAAATGTAATCACCAAAAAACACTTTCTTCCCCGGCGGACAAAAAGACTGGTTGGTTACCCTATACTCCTTGCCTGGCTTGCCTTTCACCACGGGCCTCAAATAGACATCCGTGTACATATTATTCTGAGAATGCCGACGATCATACCAAACCACATAAAACTTATCGTTGCTTGCATCTACAGCTATGTGCGGCATATACTGGTCAAGGCCATTGCCTTTGGAATCATTGTTCAGCCTTAGATCTTCACTCCATGATTGTCCTCCGTCATTGCTTGTTTTCAAAAAAATATCGTAATCTTTATTTCGTTTGTCGCCATACACAAGAAGCAGGTTCCCTTTTGAATCGCTCTTCAGAAAAGGCATGCTGTTGCTGCGCATCAGGCCCGGTATATCATCAATTGCCCATCCTTCTTTTTGGTCTGCAATCATTCTGTCCATACCCCAGGTTTTTCCGCCATCGCGGCTCACATCCATCCAGATCTTACCCTTACCGGCCCATACGCAATAGATTTCGCCCCACATCCCAATGGCACAGGTTGCACCTTCCAGTGTGTAATCACCATCCTGAGCATCTCCGGCGGTATCGCTCACCACAACGGTTGAGAATGTATCTGCTGCGGATCTTCGATAAGCAAAGCGTATACGGCTTGAATCGCGGGAATCTTTACTCCCGTATTTGTCAAATTCAGTCCAGGACACATACACACTACCTTTATACGGACTGCGTTTATAGTCATCAACGGCAATCCAGGGTTTATCCTGCATTTTCCCTGGACGGTGCCCAATTCCTATGCTTTTCCAGGTTATGCCATTATCTTCTGAAGTCTGCAACACAATCCTGTCGAACTGCTCAGGCCACTCGAGTTCAGGGTTTTGAGCAAGGCTCAACAAATAAAAACGACCCTGTTTATCTATGTGGGTTACCGGGTCTCCATAATAACCTTCCACGGGTTTCAGGCTTATGGATTTCCAGCTATTTCCGGCATCTTCGGAAACAAAAAAGTAATCGGTGTTTGAACCCAGAATCTGGATTTTGGGATTGGTAGGATGTATGGACAGGCTGGGTTCATTGGTTTCCAATCCGCCGGGCACTAAATCTATAAAAGGAGTCTGAGCCAATAAATTATTGGACAGCAGAGAAAACCATATCAGTCCGGCATAGAACCGCATCAAGCCTCAGCAGTTGCGGAGTTGCGAGAAGCAAGCCAGCGTTCAGCATCCAGGGCAGCCATACAACCGCTTCCAGCCGCGGTAACAGCCTGACGATAAATTTTATCCTGTGCATCCCCTGCGCAGAAAACCCCTTCTACATTGGTGTACGCAGATCCCGGTTTGGTAATAATATAACCCTGTTCATCCATATGAATGTAGGGCTTGAATATTTCTGTATTGGGGGTGTGACCGATGGCCACAAAGAAACCTTTAATCGGAATTTCTCGGGTAGCATCGGTCTGATTGTTTTTGACGCGAACAGCCTCCACGGTTTGCCCGCCAAGAATTTCATCCGTTTCGGTATTGAAAAGCACTTCTATATTGGGCGTATTCATCACGCGGTGCTGCATGGCTTTGCTGGCACGGAATTCATCTTTGCGCACCAACATATACACCTTGGAACAGATTTTTGACAGATAACTTGCCTCTTCACAAGCTGTATCACCGGCACCCACAATCGCCACATCCGAATTGCGGTAGAAAAATCCATCGCAAACGGCGCATGCGCTAACTCCACTTCCATTAAGGCGCTGTTCACTGGGAATACCCAGCCACTTTGCACTGGCACCGGTGGAAATAATAACGGCATCCGCAATAATTTCATGACTGCCATCAACAATCACTTTCTGGGGGCCCCCATTTTTAAACTCCACGGAAGTTACCATACCAAAACGCACATCGGTACCCAGGCGCACAGCCTGCTTTTTAAACATATCCATCATTTCAGGACCCATTATACCATCGGGGTAACCGGGATAATTCTCCACTTCGGTGGTAATGGTGAGCTGTCCGCCGGGCTGTAGACCTTCATACAATACAGGTTTCATATCAGCGCGGGCGGCATAAATGGCGGCGGTGTAACCGGCAGGTCCGCTGCCGATAATTAAACATTCTACGTGTTCAGGTGTGTTGGTCATGGTATAGCAAGGGCAAATTTACAAACCGCTTGGCTTAATCGCCAAGAACAAATCCAAAAGCAAAAAACAAGTTACAAACAAGCTATTCCAAATCAACATATAAATCAGACTCTTTAGAACGTAATTTTCATTACTCAGTATAGCTTTAAAGGCCATAATTTTTTACTATTCTCCGCATTTATTGCGATATTTAATGAATGATTCAAAACCTATTCATTTGCTGTTATAGAAAATTTTTTTAAGCCCCTTTGAGCACCATTCACCAACAAACATGATACAAATTTGAAATTCAGTTTGTTACATATGTTTTAAAACATACGAAAAGATTTGTTTTTTTTAAATTTTTAACTTACTTCGTAATAGTAAAAACCAATATTGCCTATGCAAGAAAGTTACATTTTAATTTTTGGGGGTATTGTGGTGATGGTTCCGGCTATTTTTCTAATATCCTGGCTCATATCCCGCAAGAAAAACTGACCCAGAGCCCCGGATTTCCGGGGCTTTTTTTATACAATCAAAAAGAATTGCCCATTTTATTTTTTTATTCCGGGCTACTGATCTAACTTTAAGGTATGAGAAAAATTGCTTTAATTAAATCACTTAAATTCACTCACCACAAACAACAAATCCAACTCTATGACGGCAATAAATTTGCCCTAAAAACATTTTTGACAAGAAACAAAATTCCTTTTAATCCCAAGATCATGCTCAACTTTAACGGAAACACGTATTACCTGCGTTCCGATTCTATGACAACTCTTATAAACTATGATTACTTGGAGGCAGAAAGAAAAATTGCCTAACTAATTTGAGGTTGAATCACGATGAGATTGTGATTTTAACCTACTTCACCACCACTTGATAACCTACCGTAGCCTGCAAAAATCCACGACCTTGTGATTGCTGCACTTGAAACATAGCTTGTAGCGATTGTATTTTCCATTGCCGGCTGAGCTGAAAGCGCAAACTCTGCATTGTTTTTCTCTGATTGATTATTTGGGAAACAATGTGAGACCACGAAAAAGTGGTTTTAAGTTTTTTGTCCATGAGCGGTAAACTGCATGAAAAAACCGGACCCATATTCTTAACATTTACCACTCCTGCCATATTGTGTCCTGCGTTCATTTGCAAAGACAATGAAGCACCGCTACCGCTATGCATTCCTAACAGCCCTATACCGGTATTGTAAAAATCGCTCTTGCTGCCGTACGCTCCCGCATTGCGCTGCCAAAGACCGTTACCTGAAAAACTGCCCTGCCATTTACCCCATTTGGGCATTGGTAATGATAGCTGCACATTCCCAGACTCAGAAATTTCCCTAAAATTGAGAGTATCCCATGCCAACATAGGGTTGCTGGGCTGTAAATAATCTGTAAAAGGCCGTGTGTTTGTAAAGCTTGTAAAACTCGAGTAAGAGCCGGAAAGCATGCTGCTTTTACTTAACCTGCACTGTACCTGAAGGCTGTATACCCACCTGCGCATAGATGAACTTTTTCTGTTATCCAGGTTATCGCGTTGCAAACCCGCCTGCCCGCTCAGGTTAAGTTTGCCTTTCAAGGCCTGCACATTCCCCCCGACACTAACATTTTCCATGTCATTATTAAAATAATAAGCCCCCAGGGTACGATAATCGGGGTCTGTGTGTTCGTAGGTAACATTCCATTGATACTTTTGACCCTGCCAGGTCACACTTCCCATATAGTGCTGCTTCAAAGATGCAGTTTGTCGTTCATGCAAATCATGAATTAAAAAGCTTCGGTTCCATGTGGCATGCAGCATGAGTTTTTTAAACAATACATGATCGCAAAGCACGCCCCAAACCCGGTTATAAAGGGGTTTTAGCTCCATTTCTGGCCCAATTTTCAAACTGCCGTTATCATCTGTGGCCTGAAAATAGGTAGCCTGCATGTGGGTGTTTTTTTGGCGGTACCCGGCCCTAAATCCATAACCCATCCTGCGATATGACGGCATTACATTGCCTGAAACAGAATCCAAAGGGGCTGAAACAGCCTGCTGAAAACGGCCATAAAGAGCACTGAAGGTCAAATTCCCAGGAGTGAGATCGGATGCCACACCCTGAAACACATGACCACCGACAGTTTGGGGCGACCAATTTACAGCGATCCTGCCCAGGTGCAGTTTTGCCCATTTGTATTGTGGATGAAATGCTGTCTGGTTATATGTAGGTTGGGTGAAACGGCTGCCCATATTGGAAAACAACATCTGAAAAGGGGCGTCAATAACACCAAATAGTTTAAGATTGAGATTGCCGCTGAGTACGTAATTATACATCTGATTATTATCTGCAACTCCATAACGGCGATTCAGCATGTGCTGCATTTGCATACTTCCATGTGCCTCTACAGGTTTGCTTTTTAGGACTTTTTCCAAGTCTTGAGACAATAGCGAATGTGGAATTATACAACCCAATACGAAACACACTATCTCCCCGCGCATACTATATTACTTTACAAAAAGAACTTTACGGGTCTGCATTTCATTTACGGCCTGCACCCTAATAAAATAAACTCCTTCAGCATCCATATCAAAAGGTCGGATAGCCAGAGTTTTCACTTGCTTAAATTCCTTTGTGCGGAGAACTCTTCCTGAAATTGGATCAAGCAAGCTAAACGCCAGATCGGCCGGTTCTCTCAGTGCAACCTCTGCCAGATACTGCATTCCGTTTGAAGGATTGGGTTTAAGAATATAACTTTTAATCAACGGACCCTGATAACCCAGTTGAGGTATAAAGCCGGCGGTATCGTTGGCTCTCACTATTTTCAACATTTTTGTCCGGCGAAAACTGCATCCTGAATCAAAGCGTGAGATGAGTGTTAAAGGGTAAAACCCGGTGTCTTTAATCAAAAAACTTATGTTCTCATTGCGAACGCTTTTCCAGTCGGATTGTTCCTGTACCCATTGGTTGCTAGCAGGTTTAGGACGGCTATGATCTATGGCCCAGGCCGTATCGGGAAGTTTTATCTGTGTCGGCATTAGAAAATCATGTGTAACGGAAAGATTGCGGATTACAACATGCATAGTATCCCGAGCCACGCAACCTGAATCATTGGTCCATTTCAAAAACCAGACACCAGTTTCATTCACGTTTAGCGTATCGCTGAAAAGCTTAACGCCATCTGGCTTTACAGCCTCAAACAAAGCGGCATTAGAATCTTTAACATATACATTCAATTGCTGGCCTATACATAGCACAGTATCAATTGCTAATTTTTTACCGAAAAAAGGTGATCCTCCTATGGTAATTTCCCTCTTCTCCAAACAACCGCCATTGCCTGCAACGGAGTAAGAATAAATGCCTCGTGCTAGTCCGGCCATTGTGTCGCCAATCTTGTAATTTTCAGGACCTCCTAAATTAATCAATATCGTATCATTCCACAAAGCGCTTTTACCAGTCACAGTAAACTTCCCATCGCTATTTCCAGGGCATTTTTCTCCGCATATTATGCGGTGATTAACATCAAGCCCGTAGGGTCCGCTTACCTGCACTGAATCCCATCGAAAACCGCAATCAAAATCATTCCATGGCGTAAAATCCAACCCGACCGCATATTTCCCGTTCACCAAATGGAATGGCTTTCCGGCATTCTGAGCTGCCAACGTATGAAATTGGCCAATCGTATTGCCAATACTTACCTTGGAAACATTTTTCTCATTACCCAGAAACCATATTCCATCCGATGATGAATCGCTGATATTTTTGAGCCAGACGTTCACTCCTGAAGCATGCTGATAAGAGCTGTGGGGGTTGAGATAAAGATCAATACGTTTCTCATTTTCTCTACAGTTTCTACCATAAACAGATATTGAATCTACTGCGGCATTCACATAAAAATACACGGGACCTAAAACTTCGGTAGCCATTTGTTTTTCTCCTGAAATGGTGAAAGAATCCAGTACCAGTTTGTAATACCGCTTTTGATTAAAAAGAGGCGAATTATTCCGCTTCATCCAGGCAACGGGACTGAAAACCAATCCTGTATCTGTTTTGGACCACGGACCCGTATTGACAGAACTTTCATACCATTGCAACAAACTTCCTGCAGGCCTGTAATTCATAAAACACGGGGCATTCAGTCTGAAACGGGTTGCTTCTTTTTCGCAGTAAAATTCGCTTTGTTGCAATCCGGATTTCACGGGCAAGCGGGATGCCAAATCGTCAAATACTGCAACGTCAAGGGCAGCGCAAAGTGTACCCAGTTCATTCAGTGGAAACGATTCACATTTCCCTTTCTTAAGAAGATTTTCAAATCTTTGTGATTGACAATGCTTCAATTGAAAAGCCCTGACAAATGTGTTTTGCTGAGGAATTCGGTTGGTGTGATCTACAATCCTTAACATAATTGAATCCGGCATTTGATCAAATGACCTCCTCCATTGCATCTCTAAAGGACCTCTCAGAAAAAAAGAATCATGGGCATCCGCCTTTCCGGCCTGATAAAAAATCAATTTGATTTTTACATAATCTGCATTACCATCTCCCCAGGAATAGCTGGCATTTAGCCTGAGAAGTAAATGCTGCTTGCCGCACAATGGCGACAAATACAAAAGTGAAAATAGTACAAATATATTTTTCATCGGCTATTTAATCCATCTTTGGTATATGCAATAATTTGAAATTCTTCTTCCTTTTGTTTTAGAAATCCATAAAAACAGAATTGTCTTTCATTTGCTTTTGCAGTGCCAACAGTCCTTTTTCGGCCGTTGCTTAATAGCAGGATTCTGAAATGAGAAACACCAGGATACTCAGGATAATCCCAGAACACATAGCAATTGCGTTTTTGGGAATCATTCAAACATATAGGACTTGAAACAGAGGGTATATTTTTGATAGCCGGAAATTGAAGTGTCAGCTTTGCGGAAGCCTCGGAAATATTTGCATTTCGGTCAGTTGCAGTAAGGTAATAGGTATATATTCCACCTGAATTCGCTGTAGTATCCCAAAAAAATGCTGAATCAATCTGTAAATGCAGTTCCTGTTCGCCTTGCCTGTGTAAAGTATAAAACGCTGCATCATGACTTTGGCTCCACCAAAATTGATAACCTTTCCCTACCATTTCATAGCTTAAAAAAGCCGGAGGTGGCGGTGGTATGATATCAAAAACGGCACAGGCTGCTGGCCTTTGTTTGGATTCATTGTAGCGACTATCCAGGGCCGTAACGGCATAAAATACTGTATCCTGAAGTGTTTTTAAATCAATAGTATCCGAATAGAAGGTGTCTGCAAAATATTGATGAGAATGATCTGTAAACTCCGTATTGCGGTAATTACCCCTATACAACCGATAAAAAGCTGCACCCTGAACACTTTTCCAGCGTATTGTCACCACACCGACAGAATCACAATGCGTCTTTATGATTTCAGGTTCTGCAGGCGGAATTGAATCAATAGGCTGAAGAAACGCTACAGGTCCATGGTGGGATATATCATTCAAATCCGTACAGTGCGGCCGCAGATATACAGATGTGTAGCCGGCAGGCCAGTTGGCCTGCCATCCGGCGGAATTTTTTTGAATGTTCAAAGGCTGAAACACTTCATCCACAGCGCTACTGTAGCTTATGCCCGATGATTTGATTAACGGCAACAGGTTTTCATGCAAATTCCATCGGAAAGTGAACAGCGTATCATTTATCATCCGTAAATCCTCAATAGCCTGACAATGTATTTCAGGCAATATCCAAATACTCACTGTATCAGACCATGGCCCTCGAAGTCCAAAAGGGTCTATGCCGCACACACGGTAATATGCTTGTCCACTTTGTAGGATTTGTGTATCACTCACCCATAACTCATCTGATTTTGATCCATTTACGAAAGGCAATTCCGATAACGCCTTAAAGGCGCTAATAGAATCGGCAGCCTTTTCAATGATATAACCCCAATAATATTCCGAATGGTTAACCCGCAAAAGCGTATTCCGGCCTTTTTCGTTTTTTACCGTCAATTGCGGAATGGCAGGTTCATCATATAATCCTGCATATTGAGCCCCCTTTACAATACCTGTATCTTTCCATACGCGTAACTCATACAGATAGGTCTCATTTATTTTGGCAGAAAAATCCACCCATCCAAGCCCACAATTTACTGCCAGTCTAAAATCTTTCATCAACCATAAATTGGCCTGCAACCATGAAAGACGCTGCATTTCTATATTTCGGAGCATTTCCTGAACGTTATCGGTATGCCCGGGCCTGAAAAAGAAAACTTGTTTTAATACCTGCATGGTATCCTGTATTTGGTTCAGAGTATCCCATCGAATAGGCTCCCCATTCAGCTGATAGCGCTCCTCTGATTCCAGTGCTTTACCATCGCGGCTGACCGTAATTCTCTGCAACGAATAACCGTTGATGACATCACTTGCAAAAGATTCTGGATTTTGCGGAATCCATCTGATCCAGACTGCATTGGAAAATCGGCGGGTTTGTAAAGTATATTCAGCAACCTGTGAAAATCCATACAAGCAATTCAGCATTATAAAAAATACAGATAAAATCCGTTTCACAGCACCCCTCCTTTCCCCACAATAAAAGAGACTGAAGGCATTCTGCTACATTGATAAGTGCCCTTTACCGAAATTTCAGATGCTACAGGAAACCCTTGAAGAACAAGTGAATTCAATGCAAGTAAAAATGCATTGCGTACGGCTGCTTGCCGCGCAATTGCACTGTTAACTTGTTTAATTGGAGATGATCTGTTTGGATTCACGTTAGCCAAAACCGGAGCCTGAACAGTCTTGGATAATAAAGAAACAGGCTGAATTCCGCCAGATTTTGGCAATCCTGCCATCAGCTTTTCAAGTGTTGCAGCATCTAACCAAGAACTGCACCCGATGAGACTTTGCCTAAGTGTTTGAAAATCGTTTTGTATGGTTTCTAAACCACCATAGCTTAATTGGATAACTGTTTTATCAAAGACATATTTGCCGGTGGCAAAATGAGATGCTTTCAGTTCCACTTTTTCTATTCCGAGCTGTTCAAATTTTTCAGGACTTCCCGGAATCAACCCACCGGCTGTGTCTCTATTCCACTTTATGTACGATCTGATATTTGCCGGCAATTGATAATAATAACCATACAGCATGGGATATACGAAGCGGCTGAACCATGGGCTGCGTTTGATATCAAATGTAAAATCCAGGTTCTGATGCATTTCAGTCGATTGCAGGTACTCGCCCCGGAGCTGCTGTAATTCATAAACCTTAATTACCTCATTACCGCTGATATCCACCACTTTGGTAGAGGTCCATTTCTCAGTTGGCACGCTGTATATGGACGTGCGGAGGTAATAAACCAATAATTCCACATCGTTTATTTTATCCGAAATTTGTGAAGTTCCCGTTCCTACTGCGTTGTTAGACAGTATGCTATTTACGACTAAGGCTTTTCCTGCAGTATGGGAAGCCTGATTTCCTGTTGCTGTATTTAGTAAGGGTGCTGTTACACTACGCCGAATCAGTGAAAAACGATAAACTTTGTCAAAGGACAAACTTTTAGGGATTTCAAACCCTGCTGTATTCCCCTGTATTGATGTCAATACTTCACGACATTCGCCATTTTGGGCGGAAAACCGGGCAACGATGCGGGTTCCGGGCAATGTAAGTGACTGCCATTGCGGAATCTTAAGGGTTACAAAACCTTTATTGCTGTAGTCACGGTGCAGATTTACCTGGCCTGGATACGGGTATGCTGATGCCACATTATTCAAGGGTATATCTTTCGGCAACCCGCCTGTTTGAAAACCCATTGATTTTTGCTCAAGAATTTCAGAACCTGCTTGTTTTATGCGCTGCCATGACGATTGGGAAGGGATCCAGGCTTCAAGATACATGCTCACCAGAACGGAATGGGAAGAGAAACTTTGGAAGGGTTCT
>RGEC01000059.1 GCA_009918425.1 Bacteroidota bacterium | reverse complement strand
GGCATTACCGGCAGAATCACTTCATTGGTAAGAATCTGGGTAGCAGCATTCTTAAACTGATTGAAAACCAACTCAACCTGATCGTATGAACCATCACGGAAACTTTGCAAAATGTGCTCCCCTATTTCAAAGGCTTTGTCTGCATCCAGTACAGTAAGGGCATTCATGTGGCTTGAATCCACATTATATTTCAAACGGCGCAGGAATTCGCCTCCTTTTTTACCAATACACAACAAGGTAACATTACCCGCTTTGGTCTGTTCTGCATACTTTTCCATAAGCATAAGACGGGTACGTTTAATTACGTTGGAATTGAATGCTCCGCAAAGACCACGGTCGCTGGTAATAACCACAATGAGTACTTTCTTCACCTCACGTGCCTGAAAATAAACAGCCAATTGAGGATCATCAATGCTATCCTGCAGGTTGGCCATAATGCCTTTCAGTTTTTCCGCGTAGGGACGCATGCGCACAATGGCATCGCTGGCCTTTCTCAGCTTGGTAGCGCTCACCAGTTTCATCGCTTTGGTGATTTGCTGTGTGCTGATGGTGGATGAAATCCGGCTGCGTATTTCTTTTTGACTCGGCATGAGTGTTAATCAGCGGTTTATTCGGTGAATCCTTTGGCTACTTCTTTGCCGGCTTCGCTGAGAACAGCGGTGATAGCATCATCGATTTTACCGCCTCTCAGTTGCTCGAGAACATCTGCGTGTTTGTTTTCCAGATATTCAAGATAAGCCGTTTCAAATGCACGAACCTTATTTACCGGAATGCTACGCAGCTGGTTGCTGGTACCCAGATAGATAATAGCCACCTGCTTCTCCACGCTCACCGGGCTGAACTGATGCTGTTTCAACAGCTCCACGTTGCGTGATCCTTTATCCAGAACTGCCTTGGTAGCGGCGTCAAGATCAGAACCGAACTTAGCAAATGCTTCCAGTTCTCGGTACTGAGCCTGGTCAAGTTTCAGTGTACCGGCAACTTTCTTCATTGATTTAATCTGGGCATTACCACCTACGCGGCTCACCGAGATACCTACGTTGATTGCAGGGCGAACACCTGAGTTGAACAAGTTGGATTCAAGGAATATCTGTCCGTCGGTAATTGAAATTACGTTGGTTGGAATATACGCAGAAACGTCACCGGCCTGTGTTTCAATAATGGGTAGGGCTGTGAGAGATCCACCACCTTTTACTTTGCCTTGCAGGCTTGGAGGCAGGTCGTTCATCTTCTCGGTAATTTCTGTGCTCGCATTCAGTTTGCACGCCCTTTCAAGAAGGCGGCTGTGCAGGTAGAATACGTCACCGGGGTAAGCTTCACGTCCGGGTGGGCGACGCAGCAGCAGTGATACTTCACGGTAGGCAACAGCCTGCTTAGAAAGATCATCATATACCACGAGTGCGGGCAATCCGCTTTACGGTAGATTCTTTCTGACCGCAGGCAACATAAATACAATATACTGGCTGTCCTTTTTCGTAAAACTCCTTTTGATTAATAATGGTATCCAGTGCAATGGTTGTTTTGCCGGTCTGGCGATCACCGATAATCAATTCGCGCTGTCCGCGGCCGATAGGAATCATGGCGTCAATCGCTTTGATACCTGTTTGCAGCGGTTCTTTAACGGGTTCACGGAACAACACACCCGGAGCTTTGCGCTCCAGAGGCATGTCAAAAACCTCACCGGAAATGGGGCCTTTGCCATCGATAGGTTCCCCGAGTGTGTTTACAACACGACCCAACATGCCGTGTCCAACATTGATACTGGCAATTTTACCGGTGCGTTTTACTTTATCGCCTTCTTTGATATCGGTACTGCTACCCATCAATACGGCACCCACGTTATCTTCTTCCAGGTTTAGTGCTACGGCGCGAATTCCGTTGTCAAATTCAACGAGTTCACCGCTTTGTACACCAAAGAGTCCGAAAATACGGGCAATACCGTCCCCTACCTGGAGTACGGTACCTACTTCTTCTAAACTGGCAGCACCGCTGAAACCGGAAATTTGTTCCTTTAGGATGCTGGATACTTCATCAGGCCTTATTTGTGACATTATTATATTATTTTAAGCTAGGTTGAGTTCTTTTTTCATTTTGTTTATCTGTCCGATCACAGAGCTGTCATACATTCTGCCGTCGAACAGGATGGTTAATCCGCCAATGAGTGCGGAATTTACCTTTTGTGTAATCACTACTTGTTGGCTTCCGGCGTGTTTTTTAACGAACTGTTCAATACCTGAAAGCGTATCTTTATCCAGCGCAATGGCACTGGTAACTTCAGCCAGGGTAATTCCATTGGCTTTGTTGTAAATATTGATAAATGACTGCGCCATTTCACCCAATAAATTCTCACGGCTTTTATCGGCCATCATATCAAAAACAGATAGGGTAATTTCGTTAAACCCTTTGAACATCTGACGCATTACCTCTTTCTTTTTGCTTTTGTGGAGCAAAGGACTCTCCAGAAAAGCAGATAATTCAGGTGAAGCAGATACCGCATTTAATAGGTTTCCGGCATCAGACGCCACCGCATCAAGCTGTTTTTTTTCAGCGGCTATATCAAAAAGGCATTTAGCGTAACGGGATGCAATTTTCATGAAATTGTTGCTTATGCAGTTGCTTTTTGTTGCTTATCCAATTTGGTCAGCTGATCGGCAATGAGGGCTTTCTGCGCATCATTGTTTTCCAGTTCTTTCTCAACCAGCTTCTGGGCTATCTGCAATGAGAACTGAGCCACTTCTTTTTTAAGCTCATCCAGCGCAGCATTCTTTTGTCGGCTGATTTCGTCATTGGCGCGTGAAATAAGACGCTTGGCTTCCTCATCGGCAGCATTTTTCGCCTCACTCACAATTTTTTCCTTGATTTCACGGGCTTCTTTGAGAATAGTTTCTCTTTCAGCACGTGCCTCTGCCAGCAGATTTTCATTCTGCTGATTGAGTTTTTGCATTTCAGCACGCGCATTGGCGGCTTCCTGAAGTGATTTTTCGATGGTTTCTTCCCTCTCCTTCATGGATGTGAGGATAGGTTTCCAAGCGAATTTTTTGAGGATGAAAAGCAACAGTGAGAATGTTACCAGCATCCAGAATACAAGGCCTATGGCAGGGGTTACTAACTCCATGTTTTTTGTGTTTCTTTTTTAAAATAATGGTTGCCCGCCAAGGGCGGGCAACCTGTTAGGATTAGAGGAACAGAATCAGCAGACAAACAACGATTGCAAAGAACACAGCACCTTCGATAAGTGCAGCGGCTACAATCATGTTTGCACGGATGTCGCCTGATGCTTCGGGCTGACGTGCAATACCATCCATGGCGCTTCCGCCAATACGTCCGATACCAATACCGGCACCGATGGCAGCCAATCCGGCGCCGATAGCGGCACCCATTTTACTGAAACTTGCAGCAGCAACCTTTGCGTCGGTTGTGGCCTGAAGAAGAGTGGTCATTAAACTCATAGTGAAGTGATTTTATTATTGTTTTTATTAATGGTGTTCTGCGTGATGATGCTCTTCAATAGCCATTCCTATATAAATGGCAGTGAGCAAGGTAAATACAAAAGCCTGCAGGAAAGCAACCAGCAATTCTAGCAAGCTCATAAACAAGGTAAAAGCCACAGATAGTGGACTAACAGCATAGCCAAGACCCGGACTCATAGCACCAAAGATAAATATAAGGCTAAAGAAACCCAGGATAATAATGTGGCCTGCAGTGATGTTGGCAAACAAACGAAGCATCAGTACGAAAGGCCTTAAGATTACACCCAGTATTTCGATGGGCACTATGATAAGATACATAGCCTTGGGTACATCCGGCATGAAAATGTGCTTCCAGTAATATTTGTTTCCGATAAAATTAACCGTTAAGAAAACCACCAATGCCAACACCATGGTAATGGCAATATTCCCTGTAACGTTGGCTCCGCCGGGGAAAATCGGAATAAGTCCGAAGATATTGTTTACAAATATGAAAAAGAAAATACTGAGAATCAAAGGCATGTAGCGCTCGTACTTCGGACCTATGGATGATTTGGCCACATCGTCGCGCAGAAACAATATCAATGGCTCAATGATATTCACAAATCCTTTGGGTGCTTGGCCCGGACGCTTGCTGTATGTACGGGCAACCGATATCATGATGATAAACAGTGTTATCACCGCCAGAAACATAGCCAGGACATTTTTGGTTATACTAAGATCATAAATAGCATCGGTATTCGATTCGTTTTCCCAAATTATCTGATTCTTTTCATTGAGTTTGAAACCCTTGTAAGCATCGTGACCGTGGTTGAAATGAGCACTTGAGAAAACAGATAATCCTTGAGATTGGGTATAAACAATTACAGGCAATGGAATGGAAGTATGCCCCCAAAGATGCCAGTCATGCGAATCTGAAATGTGCTCCATGATGAGCTTACCCGGATCCATTTTTTCTTCGGTATGGGTATTCTCGTGACCCTTTTCGGTGGCATGTTCATCGCCTGAGGCATGAAGCCCCAGTGAAAAAAAGGCGTAAAAAAGGGTCAATACTAAAATTTTAGGAGTTCTGTATCCGCTGAAAAGCGCTGAAAAATAGGGCATTTGCTTATTTGGAGCGTCCATTGAAATCGGGGCGCAATTTACGACGAATTTGGGAAATTTCAAATACCATCAAAAGGAAAAAACTGCCTGTGTAAGAAATGACGAATGGAATGCTCATTGGGCGGAAGGCAAATAAAGAAATGGCAAGAAAAAAAATGGCTGCCAGCATCCTCAGCATACTCCCCAGCATCATACGTCTGATAGTTCTCTTTGGGTCTGATTTTTCATTTCCGTATATATAATAATGGATGAAACCGGACAAGCCCACCAGAAACAGCACACCCAAAAAACCGTAGTTAGGTATGGCTTCTTTGGATAACGTATTATAGACATACATGCCAACAAAAATAATTGCTGAAAATACGATGAGCCTTTTATAATAGGTATTCATGAATGATGTTAAAGTTTACGTATGACTGAATAAAGTGAACCTGCTACACCGGCAAGGGTGAGGAAAAGCGTAAACCAGGGAAAACCTAATTGCAGCCATTTATCCAGATAAAAGCCACCTAACACAAACAAGAGCATTGTCAAAACCATCTGAAGGGCCAGGCTGCTGTAGCGAAAAAAACTACCCGTTTGTTTAAGTGGGCTGTCCGTTTTCTTCGGATCCATGGGTTACGGGTTTTGTTGTAACCTGCGTGATGTGTGCGTTCATACTGCAACGGCCATTGAAGGATGCTCCGCTTTCAATAACAATCTTTCCGGTAGCAATATCGCCGTCGATCTTACAATTCGCTTTCAGCACCAGTGTTTCCGAAACCGTTATGTTTCCTTTAATGTAACCGGCAATTGTCGCATCCCTTGCATCAATATCTCCCGTGATGCTCGCACCATCTCCCAATACCAGCTTTTGCTTTACGGTAACATGACCTTCAATCACGCCATCGACCCGAAAATCACCTTCCGACACCAAATCTCCCTTGAGCTTGGTACCGGGACCTATGATGTTTAATAAGTTATTTATGGCAGCAGTTTCTTTTTTCCCTGACTTGCCCGATTGATTAGACGAAAACATTGGATTGCAAATATACCTTCAAAATTAACAAACAGCACTCAATTATTCTTTTTACGAACCGATACGCTGTCAAATTTTTTCACATTATCCGACAGGATATCATTTAACGCATCTATTTTCAACTGTTTGTTTTTAACTTCTCTGCTCAGATCCTCAACTCGTTGATTTAGTTCCAGCATTGCCTCTCTGTTTTTTTCATTTCCAATTCCGGGAACCAGACGTTTTGCCGGCGTGAATGAAATAATCAGATAAATCAGCAGTGTAAAGGTAAGAAATACTGAACTAAGAAGCATCATTAGATTCAACGGAGTGAGCCGGATTGAGAATACTTCACCAAAATGGGTATCATTTATGAGCACAAGACGATACTTATTTCTAAGTTTAGCCATAATTTTGCGACCTTTGCTCATAATATTCAGCCCTTGCGTAATAAAAACACGAAATTATCGTTTTTAGGTCTTAATTCATCCATGCACCTGCAAAGAATTTGGGTTTTTGCTTTATGGGCCGGATTTATGGCATTGCATTCCTGCAAAAACAGCGATACTGCTATAGGTAAGTTATGGCATAACACAACAGCGCACTACAATATGTATTTCAATGCAGAAGGCAAATGGAATGAAACCATTTTAGCGATGCATGAGAATCACAAAGATGACTATCGAACCTTTATTGAACTTTACAATTTGGGCCCCACGGAGTCATGGAAAGGAAATCAGGCTGCCATGGATGAAGTGGTAAAAAAAGTAAGCACCATGATTGACAGACACCCCAGAAGCAGGTGGGTAGATGATGCTTACCTGCTTATGGGAAAGGCTTACTTTTTAAAAGGTGATTTCTTAGCTGCAGAAGACCTTTTCAATTTTGTCCATTCAAACTATAAGAATCCCGAAATCCAATACAGTGCCAAACTTTGGACATTTCAAACCTTGTATCAGCGAAAAAAATACAGTGAAGCAGAAAACCTGGCACGCAGCCTTTTACAGGACAAAGAATTTCCAAAGTCACTGAGAGCAGAATTATACAAAGCCCTGGCTGCTGTTTACCTCAAAGAAGGCAAAATGCTTCAGGCATATGAATTTCTCGGCAAAGCACTACCATTGACCAAAGGTAAAATGGATCGTTACAGACTGCATTTTTCCATGGCGCAGGTATGTGTAGACTTAAAAAAGACCGATGAGGCAGCCGCTCACTTTCAAAAAGTGATAAAAATAAGCCCGCCGTATGACATGGCTTTCAATTCCAGGATACAGCTAACGCAGCTTCTGGTTGATCAGGGAGGCCGTTATACCAGGGTTAATTCCATCTTGAAAAAGATGCTGCGTGACGACAAAAACATAGAGTACTACGGACAAATACATTACCGGATGGGCCTGAACGAACTGAGAGCAGGAAGCGACAACAAGGCAATTTACCAGTTTAATCAATCTTTGCGAAAAGCGGGTAATGACAATGCACAGTTAACAACCACCTATTTGGCTCTGGGTGATTATTATTACCAGAAAAAAAATTATGAAAATGCGGGTCTCTATTACGATTCGGCCAATAAAAAACTGGATGAAAAACACCCCGATTATCAGCGATTGTCATTAAAAAGTGTAAGGCTTACAGATTTGCTACGGCATCTGCTCACAATAAAACGTGAAGATAGTCTTCTAAGAATGGCAACTGATCCGGTTTTCAGAGAAAAGGCCATAGATAATGTTATAGAAAACGAGAAAAAGCAAGCCGAAAAACTTAAGAACCTACCTGCGCCTCCCCCTTCAGCCCCTGTTTCTGATCCCGTTGCAGGAACAGGTTCTTTTCCTTTTTACAATGCCGCTATGAAGGCAAAATCAAATCAGGAATTTCAAAGCTATTGGGGCAATCGCACTAACCGGGATTACTGGCGTATCAATGCCAAAAAAGTTGCTGAAACAACAGCTTCCACATCCAAAGATACGGGTGTTAAAAAAGATGACGAACCTGTGCAAGGCATTCCAGACGGAATTTCTGCCGACAGGCGTAGATATTACAAAGACATTCCCTTTTCTGCAGAAGCCAAAAAAAATGCACAAAATAGAAGGGAAGAATCCATGTTTGCGGCAGCCGGTATATACCAAAACCAACTCCTGGAAGAAAAAGAAGCGCTGCGCTGGTATGAATTGTTGCTAAAAACCTACCCCAGTTCGCAATTTGAAGCCCAGGTTTATTTTGAAATGGCCAAAATACACAGGGCAGCCGGCAGAAAAAATGATTTTGAAACATGCAAACAACTTCTTTTTGAGAAATTTCCTAATTCTGTGTATTTGAAATTGCTTGAGGGTAAAACGGACAATGGTGGTAATAATCAACAAGTATCTGAACTTAAAGTTATAGAGGAACTGTATGAGCGGATGTATGACCTTGTGGAAACAGCAAAATATTCCGACGCAATTTCAACAAAAATGGACGCAGATCGGAAATATGCCGGCAATGCCTACCAGTCAAGGTTTGATTATCTCTATGCAATTTGTCTTATAAAATCCGGGAATCCGGATAAAGGCATTGAGATTTTGAAACAAATCACACAGGACTATCCTTCAACATCCTTAGCTGCAGAAGCTCAGAAAACCCTGGATGCCTGGGAACGGCTGAAAACCGCAGCAACTGATAACAGCGGTATTACAAATTCAGATACTACAGCAGTAACTGAAGCTCAGTTATGGAAAACATGGGATGGAAAAGATGAGCTTTTTTATTTGCTCGTATTTCCAAAAGGCAGTAATACCAACATGATTAGAGCAACCCTCAATGATTTTAACAAAGAAAATTTTATTTTTGAAACACTGGAAGTAAGTCCTGCACGAGCATCCGGTTCTACTGTATATATAAGCATTTCAAATTTCAGCAAACCTGAAAAGACAAAAGAATACCTTGCCTTCATAGAAAAAAAGCCTGAATTATTGGCGGCTAAAGGTTTGTTTGAGTTTGAAATGGCCTGGATTTCTAAAACGAACTACCTAACACTTGCTACCAATAACAGGATTAACGCATACATGGAATTCTTCCGCGGAAAATTGCGATAACTTGGTATATTCGCATTTACAATGACTAACAATTCGGGTTTCTATCTGATTGGGAAATTCTGGAGATTTCTTCTCGGTTCATTTCTCATGATTATTGTTTTCTTTTTACTTGTGAATTTTGGTCTTTTTGGCGAAATGCCTGAAATCAAGGATCTTGAAAATCCGAAAAATGCACAGAGTTCTGTGGTATATGCAGCAGATGGCGAGATTCTGGGTACCTATTTTCTTGAAAACAGAACCAACATAAAACACGATGAAATTGCAAGTTGTGTATTCGATGCGCTGATTGCTACTGAAGATATTCGTTTTTATGAACATTCCGGAATTGATGCGAAAGGCACGGCAAGAGCAATTGTGCGAATGGGTCGTGATGGTGGGGCAAGTACTATCAGCCAACAATTAGCCAAAAACCTTTTTAGCATTTATGACAAACCTAAAAAGAAGATTACACGCTTAATGCAAAAATTCAAAGAATGGATTATTGCCATCAGGCTTGAACGACGATTTACCAAAGACGAAATTATCACCATGTACCTAAACACGGTACCCTTTTCAGGAATGAGCTGGGGCATTGATGCGGCATCTAAAGAGTTCTTTAATAAAAAACCTGCTGATTTGAATGTGGAAGAGGCTGCGGTTCTCATTGGAATGCTCAAAGCAACCAGCATGTATAATCCCAGGCTAAACCCAGAGAATTCAAAAGAAAGAAGGAATGTAGTATTAAACCAAATGGTAAAATACGGCAAGTTGGATAACGATAAATATGAATCCTTGAAAGACGCTCCCATAAAACTCAATTATGTGCATGTAGATAATGAAGGTCCGGCCATCTACTTTCGCGATCAACTTGCGGAATTCATGAAAGAATGGTGCAAGAAAAAAGGGCTAAATCTGTATAAAAGCGGTTTGAAAATTTATACAACCATTGACAGCCGCATGCAGCAACATGCCGAAAAAGCCGTTTCACAGCACATGGCCGATTTGCAAAAACAGTTTTTTCAAACCTGGGGTAAAGAGGCACCATGGCGTAAAATCAGTGACTGGAGTGTTATACCCAATTTCATTGAAAACGCTTTAAAGAAAACAGATCGTTATCAGGCCTTAAACGAGAAATTTAAGGGGGATGAAAATGCTATTATGGCGGAATTGAAAAAGCCCGTTAGAATGACATTATTCACATGGAAAGGAAATCGACACCACAATGAGCCCCTATGACAGTATGAAATACATAAAGAAGTATCTTCATGCAGGATTTGTTGCAGTAGAACCCGAAACGGGTCATGTAAAAGCATGGGTTGGGGGTATCAATCACAAATTTTTTAAATATGACCACGTTAATATAAGGGCAAGAAGACAAGTCGGATCTACTTTCAAGCCCATCGTATATGCTACTGCAATGGATATTAACAAATACAGCCCCTGCACTGTATTCCCCAGAGAAAGAACCACGTTTGAAGGTGCTAATGGAGAATTGTGGAGTCCCAGAAACAGCGACGGCAAAGAAGGTGGCGAAGCTACCATGGCAAAAGGTCTTGCGCTGTCCGACAACCTGATTACCGCCCAGATCATGAAATCACTGGGTGATGAAGCGCCCCAAATGGTAATCAAGTTTGCCGAAAGGGTGGGAATTGAGAAAAATCGTATACCACCGGTTCCCAGTATATGTTTAGGCACCATGGAACTGAGTCCCTTTGAAATGGCCAGTGCCTACACAGCCTTTGTAAATAAAGGATTATGGATAAAACCAACTTTTATTACCAGAATTGAAGATAAAAATGGAAACGTGCTTGAAGAATTTGGGACACCCGAGCACGATCAGGTTCTTAGCGAAGAAAAAGCCTATCTGATGTTTACTATGCTTAAAGGTGTAGTAGATTTTGGCACAGGTAGCTATTTACGCGGAAAATTTGGCGTTACAGGAAACATTGGCGGTAAAACAGGCACAACCCAGGGAAGTGCAGACGGTTGGTTTATGGGGGTTAGCAGAGGATTGGTATGCAGTGTTTGGGTGGGTGCCGATGACCCTTCGGTGCGTTTTCGAAACGGCTGGATTGGCCAGGGAGCCCTAATGGCACTGCCCATTTACGGTATATTTATGAAAAATGCGCAGGCCGACAAAAAAATTAGCATTAATACGGATATGCCGGATCAGCCGGAAAATATGAGCAATATGACCATGGACTGTGGCGAGAATGGAGAAGCTGACCGGGGAGGTGAGCTTAATATAGATGATTTGGGGAATTAGCGAAGGCAATTGTTTATTCGAAACTTTTTACCTATATTTGCACCCCCAAAACGAACAGAATTAATCATGAAACCCGATATACATCCCAAGAATTTCCGTCCGGTTGTTTTCAAAGACATGAGTTGCGACCATGCATTTCTGGTGCGCAGCTGCGTTGAAACCAAAGAAACCATCAAGTGGGAAGATGGTAACGAATACCCTCTTTTTAAGCTTGAAATCTCAGACAAATCTCACCCTTTTTATACCGGGAAGCAGCAGCTTGTAGATACTGCAGGACGTATCGACAAGTTCATGAAGCGTTACGGAAAGAAGTAATAAAAGACTATTTTATCAAAAGCCACCCGAAACGGTGGCTTTTTTTATGGGATAAAGAGATGTTTGCCTTAATTTCGAAGCCATGCAAATCAACTTTTTTGATGATGAGCAAATAGCACACTTATACCCGCTGACCTTAACAAGACCGGCAGCAGATTTGCGCTGTGGTATACAAACTGTTGCCGAAAAATGGAATATCCTGCTTAAACCAGACAAATGGGGCTTTGAAACCCAGGATTTTCTAAG
>RGEC01000058.1 GCA_009918425.1 Bacteroidota bacterium | reverse complement strand
GATACCGGCACCGGGCTTCCAAAAGCCAATGCCGTATTTGTTGGAAACAGAACTCAGAAAATCAAAAACCTCTTTGCTCTCATGGTTCGCAAAATCAAGATCTTTATCTGCTCCTACCTTGGCATTAATCAGGTGATCACAGTGAACTGTGGAAGGAACGGCAACTTTGGGCCTGCCTGCCTGCATGAACTGCAATAGTGCCATCTGGGCGGTTGCATCCTGCATGGCAACACGGTCCGGAGCAAAATCCACGTAACTCTTGCCTCTCTCGAAAGCTTCGTTTACACCGCCCGACCAAAGATGGCTATAAAGTATCTTCTCAGTCAGGGTTAGTGGTTTGCCCAGCATTTTACGGGCCGCATTTACCCTTTCGGGCATTCTTTCATACACTTTAGCGATAAGGTCAAGGTCAAATAACATGGTTTTGAATTTAGGGGCAAATTTCGGCTTTTTTTGTGTGAATTCCCAACATATTCAGTAGGAATGCGAACTTCACAAAGTGTATGCTATTATGGATGTTTGTCACCATTGTGCAAGAAAGTCTGTTTCCTGTAAGGGTAAGATTGTGTAATATTGTATAAGGGTTTTATTAAACACAAACCCATCCTCCTATGAAAAAAATAATTACCCTGCTGTTTTGCATTTCAGCTTTCACAGCCAACCTGACATTAGCAAACCCCACGCCACCCTCTGCCAGTTTTAGTGCAGCACAGTGGTCAGGCTGTGCACCATTTACCGCCACATTTTACAATGCTTCTTCAGGCGGGACGGGCTCTTACGCCTGGAATTTCGGGGACCCGCTGAGCGGTATTTATAATACCAGTAGTGCATGCAGCCCGGTGCATACTTTTAACAATCCAGGCACCTATACGGTTCAGCTTACATTTACCGTGAATGGAAATCCATACACTGTAACACATACCGTTACTGTTCATCCCCGCCCAAACCCCGGCATAGCAGGAAAAGATACGGTGTGTGATGGTGCCTCTGAGAACTACACGGTTTCAGGAACCGCCGGTTCTACCTATTTCTGGACAACCACGGGCGGTATTATTAACGGAGCCGCTAACAACAGCAGCGTAAATGTAAACTGGCCTTCACCGGGCGTCCATACACTATCTGTAACCGAAACCACCATATTCGGGTGTTCCAAAACCAAAACCATTAAAATCCTGGTGGCCAACCAACCCCGCCTTGGTAATTTCTGCAATGGCAGAAAAGACGGCTCCGCCGGAAACCCAAAAGACTCTTCCATTCCTTGCATTTGCCAATATTCAATTAGGTTATTCGAAGCACGCGATCTGAGCTTTCAGCTCATGAGCAATGATATTTATTCGTTCCAATGGAACGTAATAGGCGGAACCGTCATCAGCGGTCAAGGCACCAATTCCCCTCAAATACAGGCGGGTGCGGGCCCAACCATGACCGTTACACTGGTCGTATCAAATCCCTTTGGCTGCGTAGACAGTGGAACCTGTGTGTATGACATTTGCCCCTCTCCCATAGCATCATTCACCGCAGACACTGCCTGCCTTACCTCCCAAACCAATTTCAATGCACTCGCATCTTCCCTGTATGGGCAGATTACCTCTTTTGCGTGGAATTTGGGCAATGGGAATATACAAAATAGCAATACCGGAAATTTCGCTTGGACATTCCCCGCGCCCGGTATTTACCCGGTAACCCTTACCGTAACGTACGCAAACGGCTGCTCGGATGACACCACCGTGCAGGTGCTTGTTAAACCCGGAAATGCACCGCCAATTAATTGTGTTGGAACCGTATGCCACAATACCAAGCATTGCTATGGAACACCATTCTTCGCAGGTGCCACCTATGTATGGACGGTAACAGGCGGAACCGGCACCCCAAATGCCAACGGAGACAGTATCTGCGTTCAGTGGGGAAATGGTCCGTTAGGCAATATCACCCTGAATGTAGCCGGAGGACCTTACCAATGTGGCCGAAATTCTGTGAATGTGCCAATATTTCCGGCAACCCTAAATCTGTATGGACCCGATACAGTCTGTGTGGGGGATAACGTAAACTTCAGCACCGATATCATACCAGGCAGCTGCTACTCATGGACTGCCACTACCCCCGGAGGCAACAGCTTTAGTATCAATCCTGCCAACAACCCCGGAAATGAAATTAACGGAACATTCTCATCGCCGGGCATTTATACCCTGGCGCTGGATGTAGACAATCAACTGGTTTGCTGTAAAGGAAAAATCCAGAAAACCATTGTTGTTCAGGACAAAATCAAAATAAATGGTTCCAAACAGCATTGTGAATTCACCACAATCAACTATACCTCCAATGTGCCCGTGATATGGGGGCCCATTGGAAATGGAACCCTACTTTCAAGCACCACTACCTCTTGCACCATTCAATGGGGTGCAGCAGATTTAGGCTACATAAGAGCTACTGCCATCTCACCGAATTTGGTCTGCGATAATGATATCACCTTGCCTGTAATTCTGGTTCCAAGACCACCCAATCCTGCCATTAATGGGCCAGCCATTTTGTGCAAGGGCAACCCCGCAGTGTATTCATTCGACTCTTCTGACCTGATTAGTTCCTGCATCTGGAACATTTCACCCGCCGGCGGCGTAACCTACACCACCACCTCACGCAAAACCAAGAATGTACTGTTTACCCTGCCCGGCACCTACGTTATTACCGTGAATTACACGGGGCAGGCTCCCTATTTCTGCACATCTTCCTCGCAACTAACCGTAACCGTGGTGGATACTGCATGTCCCTCTCTTGCCGGCCCCACTTCCGCTTGTATCGGACAAACCAGCACGTATACCATTGCTTCCAATCCCGGCAATATCTGGCAGTGGAGCGTCATCGGCGGTTCCATCGTTTCACAAACATCCACCAGCTTATCGGTAACCTGGAACAACATTAATCAAGGGCAGGTTATTGTACAAAATACAATATGTCCTAAACTTTGCATCCGCAGGGTAACCATCAATGCCATACCCACAGGAGCCATAACTTTGGGGAAAGCTTCCTGCAAGGGTGATACCATGCGTTTATTTGGCCCTCCCGGTTACACATATAGCTGGAGTGGCCCGGCCGGAACCGGAAGTAATCAGCAATTCCTGGCCAATGCTCCGGGATTATATACCCTCACTATTTCTCAGTTTGGGTGTAGTGCAACCATCACCCAGAACCTATCACCCATTCCAAAGCTGCCAAAACCCAACGTGAATGTGGTATTTAATTGTATGATTTCTCCTAATACTCCAATTCCATACCAAATGACCGCCACGTACAATCCAAACTGGCAGTACTCCTGGAGTCCTCAAACTGCCATTCCCGGAGCATCAGATACACTATATCAGCATTATTCTACCGTATCCGGAAGCACCCATACTGTAATAGTTACCAATGAACATGGCTGTAAGGATACTGCTTCAGTCACAGTCAGCGGATCCTGCACAGCTACAGGCGGCGGCTGTAGTACTCCTTGTAACGCGGTGGTGAATCCCACCTACGATCCTTGCACCGGTCAATTTACGGCAAACCTAATCAGCGGCAATCCCAGCATTTATTTTTGGGACTTTGGTGATGGTTTCTACAGCAATCTGCAAAACCCTGAGCATTGGTATTATACTACCGGTTCTTTTATGGCCACACTCAGCTATTATTGTAATTGCACATGGGTAAACGTAAAAGTTCCTGTAAATGTACCCTATATACTCAGACCCAAGCTGAAGTTAACATTCCCCATCAACTGCAATTACAAAACCGTGCAGCTGAATTATGCTCCTACGTCGGTGGTGCTGGGATCAGGGGTTACATGGAACGTAGACTGGGGTGATGGCTCACCACTATACATAGGCGGAACTCTGCCCCAAAATCACACATACAGCTACACAGGAAACACAGACTTTATTGTTACTTACACAGTATCCGCTCCCAATCCATTATGCACCGTGGTAATCAAAGACACCCTGCACATGAAGTATTTCGATGCTGATTTCAGCTTCTGCAATGGATGTGTGGGCCAACCCGTGCAACTGGTAGATCAAAGCAGTTCGCCTGTTCCCATTGTGCAATGGAGATGGAACTTTGGTGATGCAACTACCTCAAACCTTCAAAGCCCTTTTCATATTTATAATAATGCCATTACCTATTTCCCTAAACTGGTCATCACCAATCAACAGGGCTGTAAAGATTCACAGACTTACCCCATCACCATTACTATATTTAACGCAGGGAGTCTGACCTTTACCAACAATGGACTGCCGGCTACCCCTACCAGCCCCGGCATATATCAGATTTGCGAAGGCGATGTATTTGTTAGCACCGCACCCTTCAACAGCAACTGGACCTACAGCTGGAATGACGGTAAAACCGGCAATAAAGACACCATAAAACAATCGGGTCTTTACTGGGTTATTGTTGGAAACGGGAATGGCTGTACTGATACACTCGGACCCTTCCAGGTGATTGTGAAACCCAGACCCAACGCCACAATTCTGGCTCCTGATTCTATTTGCTCAAATCTTTGGACATCCATCACAGCACTTCAGGGAGTGGGTTACTCCTACGCATGGAGCAGCTCACCGGTAGGGGTATCCGGCACCGGCTCCACAGCATGGTGGACCGGACTTACTGGCCCAGTGAATGTTTACCTGCAAATCACCAATACCACCGGTTGTACAGCACGGGATACGGCCTTAGTCATAGGCGTGGCAGCACCCACCGTTTCCATTAGCAACAGCACCTACGCACCTTTGTGCAAAGGAGATTCTGTTCAATTAAACATTAATATCACAGGCGCATACAATAGCATCGTTTGGAGTACAGGTCAAACAGGGGTTACCAGCATCTGGGTTTATCAAAATGGCACCTACGATGTAACCATTACCAATCCGCTGGGCTGCAGTGTAGATGTTCAGGCATATGTATCCAATATACATGAGAGACCGGATATCCGAAATGTCCCTAAAGGATGCTATGCAATTTGTTCAACTGCCGCACCGGTAAAAATTTGTGGTCCTTATGCAGTTGCGGGACAACCACTAAGCTACCAGTGGTTCCTAAACAATAACCCATTCAGCACAAACCCCAATTTATCCATTACAGCAGGCGGAAACTATCATCTCGAAGTGACCTATGTAAATACCAATTGTAAGTCTATATCAGCACCATTCAGCGTTACACTGGTACCCGGGCCGGTAGCACAAATAAACAGCCCTTCACCCAATCCGGTGCTGTGTGTCGGCCAACAGGCCTGTATTACCGTAACGGCAAATCAACCGGCTTCTGACATATTGTATACCTGGTACGAAGGCAGCACCCCACTTCCCGATACCGGAACATCGCTGACAATATGCCACCCGGGTGTATACATACTTCAGGCCTTCAAAAGTGAATGCTGCAAGGCATATGATACACTCATCGTAAAAGAAGGCGATTGCTGTTGGGATTCAACGGTAAATTACACGGTTATTCAGGACAGCACCGTTTACACTGCCAATCAGGTGTGGGATGGAAAATACTTCGTGGCTGGCAGATTGTTTGTAAGAAATAAGGCAGTGCTGGACATGACAACCATCGATGTAGTATTCGACCGCGATGGAGAAATCATTTTTGAGGACAGTAGCCAGGTTCGCGCCAACAACAGCGTATTCCGCCCCTGTGATTTACATGATGTGTGGGTAGGTTTCACATTTAAAGACTCCAGTTCCGGATTGATACATACCAGTCTTTTTAAAAATGCCAAACATGCAATTGATGTGAATACACAAGGTCCCCAGGGCGTTAAGATTACTGACAACACCTTCAGCAACTGCCATATCGGCATTCGCATATTCAGGGGTGGAAGAACCTGGAATGAGGGCATTACCAAAAACTCATTTGTGATTGATAATTACAATTTTACAGCACCCGGCCTTTATCCCAATTTTGATTATTTTGGCTTGATGCTCAATGGTGTACGTATGGAAGAAATTATCAGCCAGAACGATTTCCGCAATTCAGATCGCTTTAATCAACCCAATCGCTACTTTGGCATCTATGCACTTCGGTCCGGCTTTAATGCCAGTGAAAACCGCTTTACCAATATGTACCGCAGTATTGATGCTGCAGCAGGTTCGGGCTTTGTCAATATCGAAAATAATGAAATTGAAAAAACATCGCAGGGTCGCTATGCAAGTGATGTACAAATCCGTGTAAGTGACCACAAAGAACCCATGCTGATTTTTGGCAATGAACTTAGGAATTCAGACAGCCGCCATACAGGAACGGTGGGCATTTTTGCCGAAAATATGTTTGGAATGAATATCCGCGACAACAACATAAAAGGATTTGATATTGGCATCTGGTCAAAACGCCTGGAAGGATGCATTATTAATGAAAACGACATTGACCAAGGCGGTGACATCGGGATTCTGGATTCATTGAGCCGAAAACTGGACATTAATTGCAATGTCATTCGACTGAAAGATTGTAAAACAGGCATTTTGACATCATGCAACAGCGTAGGTATATACATGCAGGCGGGAAACAACACCAATAACATCTTCACCAATTGCATTTTTGATACCCGTCGTGGAATTTTCCTAAGAAGCAACGCTACCGGAATTCCTGTGCCTATGGTGGTGAATAATTACCTCTATAATTACCTCACTGCCGGAATTAATGTTCTAGGACACACAGGAAGCATTGGAAATAATACACAACCCGGCCGAAATACATTTGTGAGCAATAACTACGCAGGGGGTGCCCGTGAAATTACTGCATCACCATTCGGAAGCATCAGTGAAAGCTGCAATTTTGGCGTGCTGGGAAATGGAGCAGGCGTAACTACCACAGTATGTCCAACCAACACCATGCAAAGTTCAACAGCGGCATGCGGTCAGCAAATCAATAATCCAAGGCATAACAAGCAGGACAAATGGGATATCTGTGAAAATTACAGTGGCAAAAACGCATTGTTTGATGGCATCAACAGCACCGGAGTGGGCGTTGTAAAAATCGGGGATCTCAACCCGGGGAAAATTGCTCCACGGGAATTGGTAGCTGCCGGCCTCACGCTCATACACAATAAGCAATACCCGGAATTTGAATTGTTCATACAAAAAGTCAGCACCCAAAACGCCCTTTCTCAATGGCATTGGGATTACCTGAATTCACAACTCGAAATCTATAAGGGGAATACCGAAAATGCTCTGCAGATATTGAATACCGCCAACCCGGCCACAGATTTGGAGCAAGAAGAGCATTGGCTAACCCTAATGTCCATTAGGAATAAGGAAGGTAAACTGATGGCCGGCGATATATTAAAGCTGACTCAAATTGCTCAGAGCAATAGCCCGTTTGCCAATGTTGCCTACGATGTGTTGCATGCAGAATCAGGCAACCATGATTATCGTTTTGGCGGATGGTTTATCAATCCGGTTAATGAAAATATGTATCAGTTGCCTGAACAGAATTTCGTAAATGTAATGCCCAATCCCACTGAAAACATGGCCAGTGTTCAATTCTCGCTTTCAGGCAATAGGACCCGAATCACGCTGCATGATCTCACCGGAAACTTACTACTGTCTGCAGAACTGCAGCAAGGTGCAGGAGCATACAAACTTGATTTATGCGATCTATCCGATGGTGTTTATCTGGTGGGGGTAACAGACATCGAAAGCGGTGAAAAGAAAGTGACCAAATTGGTGAAGCAGTAATAATCCACATAAAACGCATAAAAAACGCCCCAAGGGGCGTTTTTTATTGGATACATTTGCCCTATGTCTGACCCACGCATAATTCTTGGCATCGATCCGGGTACCAACCTGCTGGGATACGGTATCATCCGCACCGAGGGCAAAAAGATGGAATTGCTTTCTGTGGGCGTTGTGCGGCTCGCTAAACTGGCAGACCATGGCGAAAAACTGCATCACATTTTCGAACGCATCTCCGGACTGATTGACGGCTATCAAGCCACTGAAGTGGCGATTGAAGCGCCCTTCTTTGGTAAAAACGTACAAAGTATGCTTAAGCTGGGCCGAGCCCAAGGCGTTTCCATTGCGGCCGCCATCAGCAAAGGATTGAAAGTATACGAATACGAACCCCGTAAAATAAAACAAAGCATTACCGGAAACGGAAATGCAAGCAAAGAACAAGTAGCTGCCATGTTGCAAAACCTGCTTACCTTCACCGAACAACCCGAAACCAGCGATGCCACCGATGCGGTGGCAGCGGCAGTCTGTCATTTTTTCCAATTAAACCCAAAACAATTTGGTGTGAAAAATAATTCCGGGGGTGGCTGGAAACAATTTGTTGCGAACAACCCCGACAAAATAAAAAGGGGCTGAAAGCCCCTTTTTATTTGCTAAATCGCAATTCGTCGATTTACGATTTAGGAAACTTAATAACCTTTTAATTTGGCTTTTATATATTCCCTGTTAAGGGTTGCAATTACGCTCAGCGGAATCTGCTTGGGGCACTCTGCCGAACACGCTCCGGTATTGGTGCAGGCACCAAATCCCTCGGCATCCATCTGGTTCACCATGGCCACCACACGCTTAGAAGCTTCAGCCTGTCCCTGGGGCAATAAGGCCAGCTGGGTAACCTTGGCTCCCACAAACAACATAGCACTTGCATTTTTGCAGGCACTTACGCAGGCTCCGCAACCGATGCAGGTTGCAGCCTCAAACGCTTCATCTGCTACCTCTTTAGGAATCAAAGTAGCATTGGCATCGACGGCATTACCTGTGTTTACGGAAACATATCCACCTGCGGCAATAATGCGGTCAAAAGAGGAACGGTTTACGCTCAAATCACGGATTACGGGGAATGCATTGGATCTCCAGGGCTCAACTACGATGGTATCGCCGTCTTTGAAACTGCGCATGTGCAACTGACAGGTGGTAACGCCACCTTTAGGCCCGTGAGGCCTGCCGTTGATAACCATACTGCACATACCGCAAATTCCTTCGCGACAGTCATGATCGAATGCAACAGGATCTTTGCCTTCGGTAATCAGTTGTTCGTTCAGCACATCGAACATCTCCAGAAAAGACATATCCGGGCTGGCCTGAACCGTATAATCCTCAAAATGTCCGGCATCACTGGCATTCTGTTGCCTCCAGACCTTGAGCTTCAAATTCATATTGCTGTTTGACATACTCGTTTTCCTTTATTTATAGCTACGCTGTGCGATTTTAATATTCTCATAAACCAAAGATTCTTTGTGCAACTCCCAGGCATTACCTTCCTTGTATTCCCAGGCGGAAACAAACATAAAGTTATCATCATCCCGTTTGGCTTCGCCCTCCTCGGTCTGATATTCCTCACGGAAATGGCCACCGCAACTTTCATTACGTTCAAGGGCGTCAATACACATCAACTCGCCAAGCTCCAGAAAATCAGCTACCCTGCCGGCTTTTTCCAGTTCCGGATTGAATGAATCCATGGTTCCGGGCACACGAACATCTTTCCAGAATTCATCACGCAGTGCCCTAATTTCGGCAATAGCCTGCTTCAGTCCTTCTTCGCTGCGCGACATACCGCATTTATCCCACATTATTAGACCCAGACGGCGGTGGAAACTTTCCACGGTTTGCTTGCCATTGATAGACAGCAGCTGCTCCAGACGCTCACGCACCTTCTTTTCGGCAGCCTCAAATTCTTCGCTGTCTGTTGGGATGCTCTTGGTACGAATTTCATTGCTCAGGTATGAACCGATGGTGTAAGGAATTACAAAGTAACCATCAGCCAGACCCTGCATGAGCGCAGATGCTCCCAGGCGGTTAGCACCATGGTCTGAGAAGTTGGCTTCGCCCAACGCATACAGGCCGGGGATATTGGTCATCAGTTCATAATCTACCCACAAGCCGCCCATGGTATAATGCACAGCAGGGTAAATACGCATAGGCACTTCGTAAGGATCTTCATCGGTAATCTGCTTGTACATGTCAAACAGGTTGCCATATTTCTCCTTTGCCACTTCCTTGCCCAGCTGCAACAGCGTTGCCTCATCCGGGTTTTCAATATTCAGACGGCTGGCTTCCGCGCGGCCGTATTTATTGATCATGTTGTATCGAAAATCCAGGTAAACCGCCATTTTGCTGCCACCTACGCCATAACCGGCATCGCAGCGCTCTTTGGCAGCACGGCTGGCTACGTCGCGGGGAACAAGATTACCGAAAGCCGGGTATCGGCGCTCCAGATAATAATCGCGGTCTTCCTCCGGTATATCGTTGGGATGGCGATTATCATCTTTATTCTTGGGAACCCAAATACGTCCGTCATTCCTGAGCGATTCACTCATCAGGGTAAGTTTGCTCTGGTAGTGCCCGCTTACGGGAATACAGGTGGGATGTATTTGCGTAAAACAGGGATTGCCAAACAAAGCACCGGCCTTGTGGGCCTTCCATCCGGCAGTCACGTTGCTGCCCATAGCATTGGTGCTCAGGTAAAATACGTTACCGTAACCACCGGTGCACAGCAAAACAGCATGGCCAAAATGTCTTTCCAACTCGCCGGTAATGAGGTTACGGGCAATAATGCCACGGGCTTTTCCGTCGATGACAACCACATCGAGCATCTCGTGACGGCTGTACATTTTCACATTACCCAGACCTACCTGTCTTTCCAGCGCCTGATACGCACCCAGCAGCAATTGCTGTCCGGTTTGTCCGGCGGCGTAAAATGTGCGCTGAACCTGTGTTCCACCAAAGGAACGGTTGCTCAGGGTTCCACCATATTCGCGGGCAAAAGGAACACCCTGCGCCACGCACTGGTCTATGATAGAGGTTGAAACTTCCGCAAGACGGTGCACATTGGCCTCACGGGCACGGTAGTCACCCCCTTTGATAGTATCGTAAAACAAACGATACACACTGTCACCGTCATTCTGATAGTTTTTGGCAGCATTAATTCCACCCTGCGCAGCAATGGAGTGGGCTCTGCGGGGCGAATCCTGAAAACAGAATGCTTTCACCTTGTAGCCCATCTCGGCCAGGGTGGCAGCGGCGCTGGAACCGGCCAGACCGGTTCCCACCACAATGATTTCCAGATTTCTTTTGTTGGCAGGATTCACCAACGGCACAGAACTGCGGTACTGTGTCCATTTCTGCGATAATTCTCCTGCGGGAATTTTGGAGTCGAGTTTGATATTCTTGCTCATGTCTCTCTCAAATTATTGAATCCAGCCCAGATGCATAGCTATTGGCATGGCTGCAAATAACAGCGATACCACAATGGAAAAGAGTCTGCCTGTAGACTGTATAATTGGCGTATATGATTTATGATTTACACCCAGTGTCTGGAATGCACTCTGAAAACCGTGCAAAAGATGGTAGCACAATGAAATGCAACCCAGTACATAAATCACAACGGGCATGGGATTGGCAAATACTTCTTTCATTTCCTGAAACAAGGTTTTTTCACCGGAGGTAATCACGTCGGTGAAGCGGCTGGTTACCCAGAAATCCTTGAGGTGAACAACCAGAAACAGCAGCAACAATGTTCCCAATATCCCCATGCTGCGCGAGTACCAGGTGCTGTTGGCACTGCCTGCGCCTACACTGTAGCGTTTTTTACGGGCGTCACTGTTGAATTTCCACAGATACAATCCCTGAAAAATGTGCAGTAACAATCCTGCAAACAGCACAAATTCCATGCTTCGGATAATCCAGTTGGTGCCCATA
>RGEC01000057.1 GCA_009918425.1 Bacteroidota bacterium | reverse complement strand
TGGTGGCCGTGAGTATTGCCAGTGATCTTGTAGATATTCGCGGTGAAAACAGAACCCTTGCTTATTTCGGCCTAAAAAAGATAAACGAAAATCCTTCTCTGGGTATTCAAGCTCTTCTGGAAGGATACCAGCAGAAAAATTCCCTTTCTATTTCAGACATTGTTTTTGGAATCGGGCCGCGCATCAATGCAGCCGGGCGCATTGCGGATGCCAAAGCAGCTGTTGCTGTGCTCATTGAAAAAGATTTCAATACTGCAAGGAAACTGGCCAAAGTATTGCAGGATAGAAATCATGAACGTAAGGAACTTGACAATGACATCACCCGAGAGGCTATTTCGCTGGTTGAAACCAACCCCGAACTGCTCGCCAAGAAAAGTACGGTTCTGTTTGGTAATCAGTGGCACAAAGGCGTCATTGGAATTGTAGCCAGCCGTCTGGTTGAACAGTTCTATAAACCCACCATCGTTTTTTCAGAAAACGACGGGATGCTAACCGGATCTGCCCGAAGTGTAAAAGATTTCGATATACATGAAGCCATTGGCGCCTGTAGTGATGTTGTAGAACAGTTTGGAGGTCATAAATACGCAGCAGGTCTTTCCATTCGCTCAGAAAACTTTGAAGAATTTGCCAGGAGGTTTGAAGATATTGTAAAACAAAAGGCCGATGGTGTGCCTACACTTCCTGAAATCGAATATGATTTACGCATTTCCATCAGCGATATAAATCCGGGAATGCTTAATATCATAAACCAGATGGCTCCGTTTGGCCCCGGCAACATGATTCCTGTTTTCAGGAGTGACAGCATGCATTCCAACGGAAGCGCGCGCGTACTGAAAGACAAACATTTAAAAATGACTGTTCATCAGCAGGGTTCATCATTAGACAGCATTGGTTTTGGAATGAGTCATCATATCCATTCCGTGAGCAACAGAAACCTTTTTCACGCCTGTTATTGCATTGAGGAAAATACTTTCAACGGAAGAACTAACTTGCAGTTAAAACTGAAAGACATAAAAAATTAATCCATGGAGTTAGAGATCATTTTATCTATTCTGACGCTGGTTCTATTGGAAGCAGTTCTCGGCATAGACAATGTAATTTTTATTTCAATTCTTGCATCTAAATTACCGGCCAATCAACAGAGAAAAGCCAGAAGAATTGGACTGATTCTGGCAGGTGTACTTCGTTTGGCATTACTGGGCATTATTTCACTCATTATGCAACTTCAAGACCCACTGATAAAGTTATTTAACAAGGGTTTTAACGGAAAAGATTTAATACTAATAGCAGGCGGAATTTTTCTTTTATACAAGAGTGTTGCTGAAATTTACCATAAAACAGAGGGTGAGTCCGGAGATGTTTCTTCCAAACTAAAAAAGGCTGATTTTGTCTCGATTGTTGTTCAGATTCTTATCATGGATCTGGTGTTTTCCATAGATTCCATTATTACCGCTATAGGTATGGTGAAGGATCTTTGGGTTATGTATGTCGCTGTAATATTGTCTGTAGCGATGATGCTGTTTGCTGCAGGACCAATAAGTAATTTTGTCAATAAACATCCTGCTTTTAAAATGCTTGCCTTGGCATTTCTTATGTTAATAGGATTTTCGCTAGTGGCCGAAGGATGGGGATTGGAAATTCCAAAAGGCTACATCTATTTTGCCATGGCCTTTTCTTTCCTTGTTGATCTTTTGCAGATGCGGATGCACCGCAAAACAAGTCCACCTGCTGAACTCAGGGAACATTACAAGCAAGGCGAAGAAAATTTACCTAAGGATATAATTTAATTAAATGGACAATAGCTAAATTGCGGCATGCAGCGTCGCGATTTCATTTCCGGTTCTTTCGCCCTTGCAGGGACTGCCTTAATCAGTCCGCAATTAATGTTGCAAACACTCCCAACACCACCCGCTCTGGAAGGTGGGGAAGCTGACGAGAATTACTGGAACAATGTTCGGTCATTATACAAAAGACCGGATGGCTTTATAAACCTTGAAAACGGCTATTTCAGTCATCAGCCAAGCTCAACGCTGGCATTTCATCAACAAAGCGAAAAAGACATCAATACACGCACAAGTGTATTTATGCGCAAAGAACAGCAGACAGCTATTGAAACAGCAAGAACATCACTGGCAGGTTTTCTTGCATGCGATGCCGAAGAAATTGCCTTGCTGCGCAATACTACCGAAGCCATGAACATTGTAATTATGGGTTTCCCATGGAAAAAAGGCGATGAGGTAGTACTGGGAAATCAAGATTATGGCAGTATGACTGAAGCCTTCCGGCAGGCTGCCCAAAGATTCGGTATTGTATTGAAGTACGCACAGGTGCCTCTCAGACCCAACAACGATATGGAAGTAATTGAGGCTTACACCGGTTTGTTTACCCGAAAAACCCGTATGGTCCATCTCACCCACCTGATCAACCTCTCAGGGCAGGTGATTCCCGTTGCCAGTATTGCCGCAGTAGCCAAAAAACGCAACATTATGGTGGCTGTAGATTCAGCTCATGCAGTGGCACACCTGGAATTTGGTATTAACAATCTTCAGGCTGATTTCGTAGGTGCCAGTCTGCACAAATGGTTGTGCAATCCGTTGGGTTCAGGATTTCTATGGATGCGTAAAGAACTCATCCCCAATATTTGGCCACTGATGGGCGATACATCACAACCCCAAAGCAATATAAGACGTTTTGAACACGTTGGCACGCGACCCATTCAGACATTACAATGCATTCCTGAGTCCATTGCTTTTCATAATAAAATTGGCAGCGCCCTGAAAGAAAAACGCCTGCGATACATGATGCAGTACTGGACAAGTAAAGTGGCCAAAACACCTAAAATACAGATAAACACACCCTGGGAAGACGCAACACGTTGCGGAGCCATTGCCAATGTTGCTATTGATGGTTATACGGCAAACCAACTTGCCGAAATCCTGTTTGCTAAATACCGTATATTTACGGTAGCTATTGAACATCCTGCCATTCATGGAGTGAGAATCACTCCGCACCTAAGCAATACAATAGAAGACCTGGATGCTCTGGTGACCGCACTCACCGAAATATCATCCGGCTGATTGATTTTGATCATCGTCGCAATTGTTATTCAAATGCTCCTTTGCAGTAACCATGAGAGTTGCTCAGAAAACGATTGCCGTAACCGGCGCAGGAAATGGTATAGGCAGAGCGTTAGCCTTGCATTTGCTTGAAAAAGGTGCACGTGTGGCATGTATTGATAAGGATGAAGATGGTCTACACAAAACCGAAATGGAGGCAGGTTCTCTTGCCGTGCGTCTTTCATGCCATGCCTTGGATATCAGCCATAATGAAAATCTATCCGGGCTGGTAAATCAAATTCTGCACAAGCATGGCTGTATTGATGGTCTTATAAATAATGCCGGTGTTATTCAACCGTTTACAACGGTAAAAAATATAGACATGCGTGACATTGAGAGAGTAATGAACATCAATTTTTACGGAACAGTATTCATGCTAAAGGCGTTTCTTCCGCACCTTTTGCCCCGTAAAGAAGCCCATATTGTGAATGTCTGCAGTATGGGGGCATTTGTACCGGTTCCCGGACAGGTTTTCTATGGAGCATCAAAAGCCGCAGTTAAGTTGCTCACAGAAGGATTACATTCCGAATTGAAAAACACCGGCATTGGCGTTTCTGTTGCCTTTCCGGGGGCAGTGGCTACAGAGATAACGCTGCATTCGGGTGTTACGCCTCCTGAACTTTCACAATCAAACATTAAAAAATATGCCATGATTTCACCCGAAAAAGTAGCCGAAGCCATTGTGAATGGCATGGAGAAAGATGCATACCATATTTTTATTGGCAGTGATTCGAAATGGATGAACACACTTTATCGTATTAATCCTGAATTTGCAGCCAACATGATACAGCGCAAAATGCGCGATTTACTGAAATATTAATTGGGTTTAACGGATTTTAATAAAAACCCGCACATCATAGTCGCTATTTTGGGCCGGAAAACATGCCAGTTCCTTATACTGATTAAGTTTTCTCATATCTTCAAGCGTCATCGGAGCATCTCTCCGGGCGTGAAAATTATCCCAGAGCACCACACAGCTGTCAGGCATCCAGTCCTGTCCCGGTCTTTTATCAATACTCCATATATAGAATGTTTTGGCCACTTCAGGTTTTGCCCATGGATCAAAACCCAAACGGTCGTTCAATGAAGGCAACTGGTGTACCAGAACTTTATTTTTCAGTCCTTGTTTTTCTATGAACATTAAAGCCTTATCCAGCTGTGGCTCACCGGGAAATGGCGCTACAGATGGCATAGACTGCCAGGGATATGGTGTATTGTTACCGGCATATGCTCCAATGAATAGAATAACAACCATTAAAACAAGAAAAATACGTTTTATCCATTTTACATCAATTGCCAGTATTTTGTCTGACGCATAGTGCGCCAGCAGTGCGGTAAGGGGGGCCGTAAGCAGAAAAACCCTCAATAAACCATGTGAGCCAAACGAACCTTTGTACCAAATCCAGGAGTGGGCCAGATAAAAGGCCATAAACATGGGGGCTACAAGCCAAAAACAAAAACGGCTTTTTTCTTCGGGTGTTTTTCTTTGGATAAGATAAACTACGTGTGCCACCAACCATATCAGAGCCATGGCCGACAATGCAGTTACTGCAATTCCCCAGATCTGCCGTTGGGCATGCAAATAATGTAAAAAATCACCGTGGCCAATTTGAAAACGATTATCAACTTCTGCCTTGAAGTATGGATTATGGGTTAATATCCAGAAAATATCACCGGAAATTAAAGCGCCGGCCAAACTAAATACCAGAATGCCTGAAAACAGCCAAATCAAGGGTTTCCAGCGACTCCTGACAATAAAAAACAAAAGAACAATTGCCCAAAGTATAATTCCTTCTGACCTGAAAAATGGGAACAATGAAACCAGAATCGCTGCCGGGACATAGCGCAGTGAAGCAATCCAGTATAAGGCAAGACAGAGTGCCAGTGCGTTTAAAGGTTCTGTTAAAGCACTAATGATATTTCCGAAAACAACAGGCTGAAACAAAAAAAACAATGAAGCCAGCCAGGGCATTTTAAAATTCAGAC
Organism: Bacteroidota bacterium; assembly: GCA_009918425.1. Lineage (GTDB taxonomy): Bacteria > Bacteroidota > Bacteroidia > NS11-12g > UBA955 > RGEC01. Next base: position 6,568 of record RGEC01000057.1, on the reverse strand, counting down.
GTCGGGCTGTTAAATATAGCAACCAGGAACCTGCGGCCATGCATAGGGTATTCATTACATAAATACCTTCAATACCAAACCTGGCAAAAGGAACTGCTAAAAGGGTGAAAAATGGTTTTCCCCACTGGTCGGCAAACAATTCAGGATGTGCAGGTGCATACCGGGCATATAGATAATGATTCCAGCTATCCTGGCCTCCGGAAGGCCATTCGGCCCTCCACCAAAACAACAATTGCAACAGCACCGCCAAGGCAATAAACAAAATGGCCATTGCCGTATTTTGCACATTGGGGCGCAGAAATCTCATATCAGGTGCAATTACTGAAATTTACAGGATAAAAAACAGAAAAGCCTGAAAATTCAGGATAAAAGTAAGATAGTTATGGTTATTTACCTTAATAGGTGCTGTGGACCAGCATCATATCCTGAATACGCTTTTCAGCCAGTTTTATGGCAGCCTGCTGGTTGTTTACATTCTGGCTATCAGCCAGCGCATAGATATCCAGTATGGTTTTATAGATATTCTCTGCCTGTGCCATAGCCTGCTCACGAACATATCCGGTGTATTCACTGTATACGTTAATCAGGCCACCTGCATTGATAACAAAATCGGGGGCATACACAATACCTTTTGATTTCAGCATATCACCATGAACTTTTTCGTCCTCCAGCTGGTTATTGGCAGCACCTGCCACCACCTGACATTTCAGCCTGGGAATGGTATTATCGTTGAGAATCGCACCCAAAGCACAGGGAGCAAACACATCCACATTCAGATCATACATATCATCACCATTCACAGGAATGGCGCCCATTTCAGCAGCCTGCTTCAGTGCAGATTCATTGATATCGGCTACGTAAAGGGTTGCACCTTCTTTTGCCAGATGTTCCAGCAGATGCATACCTACTTTACCGATGCCCTGAACAGCAACACTTTTGCCGCTAAGGCTATCGCTTCCCCAGGCTTTTTTGGCAGATGCCTTGATGCCCATGTATGTTCCGAATGCAGTAACCGGTGAAGGATCACCGCCACCACCCATCATTTCGGGCAGCCCAACGACATGGTCTGTCTCCATGTTCACATACTCCATGTCGCGTGTGGTGGTCCCCACATCTTCAGCTGTGATGTATTTACCGTTCAGGTTTTCAACAAAACGACCGAATTTACGCATGAGCGCTTCACTCTTGGCAGTTTTGGCATCGCCTATAATCACGGCTTTTGCACCTCCTAGGTTCAGTCCGGCAACAGAAGCTTTGTATGTCATGCCACGGCTGAGGCGCAAGGCATCGCGCACCGCATCTTTCTCGTTAGCATAAGCCCACATGCGGGTGCCGCCCAGTCCCGGACCAAGAACCGTGTTGTGAATTGCGATAATGGCTTTTAGGCCTGTTGCATTGTCCTGACAAAAAACGATTTGCTCGTGTTGGGTAGATTCAAGCCCTGCAAAAAGATCAAAGACCGTAGCGGGCGTATTCATGGTTTGAATATCAGCCATTTTTTAATGAGTTTGCAAAGATACAACCAATTGTATAAAAAATCTCATATTGCCTATTACGATAAAGATAGCACCGGAACCTTCCTGGGCTTATACTTTGCTGCCGAGTCTGCAATGGCCCTAATATGATCCGGTGTAGTTCCGCAACATCCGCCTACAATGTTTACCCAGCCTTCTTTACACCAGCTTTCCAGTACGGCGGCCATTCCCTCGGGCGTATCGTCGTATTCACCGAATTCATTAGGCAATCCCGCATTGGGATAACAGCTTACATTAATCCATGCAACGCGGCTCAGTTCTTCTACATAAGGCCTCATCTGCTCCGCACCCAGTGCACAATTAAACCCTACAGAAATAATATCACCATGTGAAACAGAATTCCAGAAAGCTTCGGGAGTCTGTCCACTCAGCGTTCGGCCGGAATTGTCCGTAATTGTACCACTCACCATTACGGGAATATCCGAATTCATCTCTTCTTTCAATTCATTGATGGCAAACAAGGCTGCCTTGCAATTGAGGGTATCAAATACAGTTTCCACAAGCAGCAAATCGCACCCTGCCTCTATCAGTGCCTGTACCTGCTCACGGTAGGCTAGCCTCAAATCATCAAAATTCACTGCCCTAAAACCGGGATTGTTAACATCCGGACTTAGGCTGGCTGTGCGGTTGGTAGGGCCAATAGAACCTGCAACAAAGCGGGGCTTATCCGGGTTTTTGGCCGTGAATTCATCAGCTGCCTGCCTTGCAAGCTTTGTCGCTTCAACGTTCAACTCCCATACCAGATTTTCCATATGATAATCTGCCATAGAAATGGAATTTGCACTGAATGTATTGGTCTCCAATATGTCGGCACCTGATTCCAGAAAGGCACGGTGTATATCTAAAATTATCTGCGGTTGTGTGAGCACCAGCAAATCATTATTACCTTTCAGCGAATGGGCATAATTCCTGAAACGATCTCCGCGATAGTCCTCTTCGGTCAGTTTATGTTTTTGAATCATGGTGCCCATAGCACCATCAATAATCAAAATTCGCTCATTAAGAAGCTTTTTTATAGTTGCTGAAATACTCATTTCACAAAAAGTTTTAAGTAGTTATACATGGCCTTGAAAGTCTGGTTCAGGTACTCCCGGGATTTTATTTGGTTTTTTTTATTCAGAATTCTTTCCACGTCGGTCTCGCTGTAATTAATACCGACCTTATGGAATAAATAAAGAGGTGACAATGGCTTGGAGTTTCTTACAGAATCGGTGTAATAATATTGGGCGTATTCTCCTGATAACGCTACACCATGACCTATTCCTTCGCCCCAAAAAACAACCTGGCAGTCCTTATCATATAATTTCTGTAACGATTGATTGCTATAAATACTGCTGTCTTTTTGGGTAAAAACCGATTTTAAAGCAGCTTCTGCTCCTGGAATATTTATGGCAGTATCTGATGGTATGTAAAACACACAGGCTTTGTGTTTGTAGGCGAAGTAAAGATTACGTGTTTTGGATTTTACATAGGTGAATTCTGGCTTTACCACCGGTTTATCGATTAAATCTGAGGGTACAATATCCCTGCAAAAGGCATTGAGTTTTTCTTCGGATGTTACGGTTAGTGCAGCATACCATCCATTTTCATCAGCAAACAGTACAATATCTGTCATCAGGTAAATGCCGGGCTGGCCTGCATCCTTAACATTATGTAGAACCGGCAATTTAATAAGTGTATAATATAAACTGTCGTAATAAAGGGGACGACTATCTGTCGATTTTCGGGCGGCTTCATCCACACTTTTGCTTTGAAAATGATAAAACCATCTAGCATTTTTGGGTACAATTAGGGGAAGATTGCTGCGCGAATGAACACCATAGGCGAGGTATACCGCCACCACAGCTGCCGTGATCAGTACCACGACTATCAGTGTTATTACCCTTCGGCGAAATCCCTTATCCTTTTGCATTTCACTGCAAAATAAGGGGCAGAATGACGTATAAAAAAGAAAAGGCCACCAAAGGGCGGCCTTTTTGTTGAATGATTTTAAAATTAGTGTTCAGACTTCTTGCAGCAGGGTTTAGCGCAAGATTTCTTTTCGCCGTTTGCAGAAGTCTCGTGACCCTTGCATGAAGAAGTGCCGGCAGCCTTGTCTTTGCAGCATGATTTCTTTTCAGAAGTTGTTGCAGTGGAAGCTTCTCCGGTTTTTGCCTTACAGCATGATTTGGTTGTGGAGCCGCTGCACGTTTTGGCAGAACCTGCACAATTCTTTTTCTCAGAAGTTTGGGCAGTTGTTTCAGCCTTGATTGCAGTTCCATTCTTTTCTGCTTCAATCTGATCCTGTGTTTTGGTTTCGGCAGTTGTAGTTGCAGAAGTCTGGGCCTGAGCCGCAAATGCAAAACCTACGGCGCAGATGGCGAATACAAATATTTTTTTCATGGTTTTATTGTTTTAACAGATTATAACTTCAAAATTACAACAATCAAGCCAAATTTGCAAGGATGGTTTCTCCCCCTACGGTTTTCTGTCCCAAAGTTACATTGACCTTACAATCTACAGGAAGGAAAAGATCTATGCGACTGCCAAATTTTATAAAACCATATTCAGCTCCTTGTTTGGCAACATCACCTTCTTTGGCATAGCAGACAATTCGGCGGGCCAGTGCACCTGCAATCTGCCTGAATAGAATCTGCGTTTCCCCATTCTCAACAACCACAGAAGTTCTCTCATTTTCCGTGCTGCTTTTGGGATGCCATGCAACCAGGTATTTACCCGGATAATAGCGCTGATAAACAACCTTACCGGCAATGGGATAGCGGTTTACATGCACGTTTAACGGTGACATGAAAATACTGAGCTGCTTGCGTTTTCCTTTAAAAAACTCCGGCTCTTCCACGTCTTCAATCACAACCACTTTTCCGTCGGCAGGGGCAATAATGTGATTTTCATCTATTGGTGTTACCCTGAAAGGATTTCTAAAAAACTGAATAATCAGAACATAGAATATCAGAGACAATACCAACACTGCAGTTGTTATCCAGTTATCGCCAACCCATTCATGAAGACCAAAATTCAGCCCTCCCAGAATCAGGGTGGAAAAAAGTATAATCTTAAAACCTTCTCTGTGAAGTTTCATGCAATTTTATTAGAATGAACCTCTAAGTTTTAGCGTGCTGGCTACTTTATCAATAGCTACAATGTATGCAGCGATACGCATGTTCACTTTGTATTTTTCCGCAGCGGCATATACGTTGTCAAAAGCCATTTTCATAACCCTGTCGGCACGTCTGTGTACACGTTCTTCTGTCCAATAGTAGCCAAGACGATTCTGCACCCACTCAAAGTAGCTAACGGTAACACCGCCGGCATTGGCCAGAATGTCGGGAACCACCAGTACGCCTTTGGCATTGAGTATAGGATCTGCATCGGCTGTGGTGGGGCCGTTTGCTCCTTCCACAATAAGCTTAGCCTTGATATCCGCTGCATTTTCTGCAGTAATCTGGTCTTCCATGGCGGCCGGAACCAGTACATCGCAGGGTAAAGTGAGTAATTCAGCGTTGGAAACTTTGCTTCCTCCTGTAAAACCTTCCAGGCTGCGGCTAGGGCTTTTTGCCACAAAAGCCATGGCTTCTTCCACGTCTATTCCTTCGGGATTGTAATATCCGCCACTGATATCGGAAATACCCACAATCTTTACACCCAGCTTGGAAATGAGCTTGGCAGAGATGCTTCCTACATTGCCGAAGCCCTGAACCACGCAGGTGGCATCGGTAGGTTTCATACCCAGTTTAGCCAATGCACTGCGCGTACTCACCATAACACCGCGGCCGGTGGCCTCTACCCTGCCCTGACTTCCGCCAAGAACCAGGGGTTTGCCTGTTACCACACCCCAGCTGTTTTGTCCTCTTATTTTGCTGAATTCATCCAGAATCCAGGCCATTTCCTGCTGCCCTGTGCCCATATCAGGGGCCGGTATATCTTTATCTTCACCAAACACATCTTTCATGGCCAGCGTGTAGCCACGGGTAAGTCGTTCAAGTTCACCCTTGCTCATGCTGCGGGGATCGCATTTGATACCTCCTTTGGCACCGCCGTAAGGAATATTAACCACGGCACATTTCCATGTCATCCAGGCCGCCAGCGCCTTAACTTCATCCAGGTGAACATCCATACTGTAGCGAATACCGCCTTTACTGGGACCCAGATGCACGCTGTGCACTACACGATACCCTTCATACACCTGAATGGTACCATCATCCATGGTTACCGGAATATTTACAATCACTGCCTTGTCCGGCACTTTGAGAACGCTGGCAAAATGATCGTCCAAACCTAAAATATTTACTGCCTCATTAAAACGGCTCATCATGCTCTCCAGCGGATTATACTGCGGAGCCCCTTTGCTGCTTATGTCTGTCATGCTTTATTTTCGATTGTTAGCGGGGCAAATTTAACCCTGCCATACTTGTAAACCCTCAAAAAGCTTCAAAATTATTCACACAGAAAACGCATTGTCCAAATCAGATACCACTATAACTCAGCTATTTCTGACTTTTTCAGCGCAAATGAAAATATACTTCCGGCTCCCTCGGTACTCATTACTTCAATGTGTTCTCCGTGGGCGTCTATTATGTGCTTACAGATACTTAGACCCAGTCCGCTGCCGCCACTATCCCGGTTTCTGCTCTTGTCGGCGCGAAAAAACCTCTCAAAAACCCTGGGTTTGGCATCTTCAGAAATCCCAATACCATTGTCTGCCACCTCAACAATGATTTTTTCACCTGTATCGCTCAACCTTATTTTGGTGTAACCGCTCTCTTTACCGTAGCGTATACTATTTAGCACCAAATTGGTCAGCACCTGACGTATTCTAAATTTATCGGCATATACATAGAATTGGCCTGCGCCGGAATATTCATATAAGGTTATTTTCTTTTCAATGGCCTGTATTTCCAGACTCTCTATTACCTCATCGGCCAGCAGTTTAATGTCAAAGTCTTCGTATTCCAGACGCAGAAATCCACTTTCATACTTGGTGATGGTATCCAGGTCACTCACAATCTGTACAAGGCGCTGGGTATTTTTGGAAG
>RGEC01000056.1 GCA_009918425.1 Bacteroidota bacterium | reverse complement strand
ACCGTGACACCATGATTCAAGAGCGCATTGCCATTGAAACTTTGCCCGCATATTTACATACCCATTGCAGTTGGTCCGCCTTACTCACCAACTTAGCTTAATTTTATTTGGAGCGTTGGGATTCATCTCAATGATCCGGGCACAATGGATCGAAAATCCAGAGGCCTGGTTGAAGAATCAATACGCCTTTTCCCCAAATACTATCAAAAAACATGGAATTGATTCCATGGAATGAGTTTGTCATACCAATATAGTGAAAAAAACCGAGAAAAACAAGTGAAATCCACCTTTCGTTGTTCATCCAATATAGCCCTCGTTAAATATTGGGGTAAAAAGCCTGAGGGTATTCAGCTTCCTGCCAATCCCAGTATAAGCTTTACGCTGAAAGACTTATATACCGAAACCACAGTTTCTGTTTTGGGGGCCAACACGTCGGGTGCACCTGAATTTGATTTTTTGTTTGAAGGACAACCCAAACCATCATTCATTCCCAAACTCACCGATTTTTTTAACCGCATCCTTCCTGATTATGCCATTTTGCGGGAATTTTATTTACAGATCAATACATCCAATAACTTTCCCCATGGAACCGGTATTGCCAGCAGTGCTTCAGGTTTCGGGGCATTGGCCTGCTGCTTAGCCGAACTGGAACAAGTGCATACAGGCCAGCCGGTTAGTATTGAAAAAATAAGTAAAACAGCCCGCCTTGGCAGTGGTAGTGCTTGCCGCAGTATGTTTGAATTGCCCGCCATTTGGGGTGCACATCCTTTGGTTAAGGGGAGTAACGACGAATACGCTATTCCCTTTAAGTCCAATATTCATGAGGTATTTACGGATATGATGGATGCCGTACTGATTGTAGATGCCGGTGAAAAGTCGGTTAGCAGCACAGTTGGGCATGGTCTGCTGAAAGGGAATCCATATGCCTCGGCCAGGTATGAGGAAGCCACACTTCATCTAACCGAAATTTGTACAGCACTCGAAACCGGTAATATGACGGATTTTATCCGCATTGTAGAACAGGAAGCACTACAGCTGCATGCCATGATGATGCTGAGCAATCCCTATTTTATCTTGATGCGACCTGCCACGCTGTCTGTAATTGAGGCTTTGTGGGCTTTCCGAAAAGAAACCAAGATACCTGTTATGTTTACGCTGGATGCAGGCGCCAACGTACATCTGTTGTTCCCCGGGATTCACAATCAACAGGTTAAAAACTTTATAGAGGGTCAATTGTTAGATTATTGTCAGAACAGGCAGTACTTTTGCAGTGCAATCGGTTCGGCTCCCATACCAATTCAATAAAAAATGCTGAAAGAAACCCTGTACTATTCAAAGATTCTCTTGTTTGGAGAGTACGGCATCATCGAAAATGCCATGGGTTTAAGTATCCCTTACCATTTCTACAAAGGCAAACTGCTCATGGCAGAAGCGGAAATGACGGCCGAGCAAAAAGAAAGTAACCATAGTCTGCATAAGTATCTTGAATATCTTTCCAATCCGGAAAATCATCTCAATAAAATAATCAATCTTGATAAACTGAGCAGCGATATTGCCTGTGGTCTCTATTTCGACAGCAGCATACCCCAGGGTTTTGGCGTAGGCAGCAGTGGCGCATTGGTAGCAGCGATTTACGATACATACGCACTCAATCCTATCCATGCAGACGCTGTTGCTGAAAATGACGAATTGCTCCGCCTGAAACAAACGCTGTCAAGCATGGAAAGTTATTTCCACGGTAAAAGTTCGGGCCTGGATCCTCTCATTTGTTACCTCAATCTGCCCATACTTGTAAAAGGCAAAACAGAACTGGGTGCCGTAGCCATACCCGATGAAAATGCAAAGGGAAGAGGTGCTATTTTTCTCATGGATAGTGGGGCTCCAGGCAAAACGCAGGGTATGGTTTCCCTGTTTTTACAAAAGCTAAAAGACGACGGTTTCAGAAACCTCGTTAGAACCCGACTGAAGAAATACAACGATGAATGTGTAAAAGCCTTCCTTAAGGGAGATACACGTCCGCTTTTTGATAACCTGAAAGAATTATCTGCCCTGTTCCTGGAAAATTTCAGACCCATGATTCCCGATAGATTTGAATCGTTATGGAGAAAAGGGATTGAAACCAATGCTTATTATCTGAAACTCTGCGGAAGCGGTGGCGGTGGTTTTGTACTGGGTTTTACCGAAGACCTGGAAAAAGCAAAAGATTTGCTAAAAGGGCATAAATTGCAGGTCATTCACCAATTTTGAACAATATGGCCGGTTCAAGCCGGAAAAAATGGATCAAACTAACCTTACTGCTGGGTGCGGTGCGTTGGTATAATGTATTGTTGCTTACGCTTGCACAGTACATCATGGCATTTTTTATCTTTGGTGAAAACCGCCGGATTGAGCAGGTTTTATGGGATAGAAAGCTTCATCTGATTGTTCTGGCCAATGCTTTTACTGTGGCTGGTGCATTTCTCATCAATGTGTTCTATGATGCGGATAAAGATCTGGTAAACCGCTCTAAGTTTGCAACGCTATATCGGCTTATAGGTCAGGAATATGTATTGAATACCTACGTGACCTTCAATGTTATCGCAGTTTTGCTGGCACTTTTGGCTTCGCTCAAGGTATTTCTTTTTATGGCTTCATTTGTTTTTATGGCCTGGTTCTACAGCCATAAATTGCAAAAAATACCCCTGATTCGTGAAGTGTCAGCCTCTTTGCTGGCTGTTGCAACATTGTTGTCAGTATGGCTACATTTTGGAGATATGCATACCGGGTTGCTATTATATCTTGGAAGTTTATTTATACTGGCATTTACCCGTGAAGTTGTTAAAGACTTGCAAGGGAATAAAGGAAATATAATTTTTGGTTACACTACCATGGTGGTAGTGACCGGTGCGGGTTTTGCCAAAAGATGGTTGCTTGCGGTGAATGTGCTTTCACTATGCTTATGGTTTTTAGGCAACGCCAATTTTAACCAAAGTCTCGGGTTTTATAGTATTGTCAGCCTGATTTCTACAAGTCTTTCTTTTTTGGTCAGTGCCATTGTAGGTACTGCCTCCGGTAGCCAGGTGTTGCCTTCTGTTGATGCCATTTTAAAGGCAGGAATCGTTATTCACCTGCTCTCGCCTGTGGTGGTATTGTGGATGTAATTGTTTTTTAAACAGCAGGACTGCGGTTTATCTTCGCACTGTGTCGGAACGGATTACCCTTTTTGCTGAAGTTTTGTTGCCTTTGCCGGTTCCAAAGGCTTATACATACAGGGTTCCGCACGAATGGAATGAGTTGCTGCAAGTGGGACAGCGCGTAGTGGTACAGTTTGGTGCCCGCAAGGTGTATTCAGGTATAATTCTGCGTTTTACAGAAGATCCGCCGTCACTGTATAACGCAAGTTATTTACTGGAAATTATGGATGAAGAGCCCATTGTACAGCCATTACAGCTTCAGTTCTGGCAGTGGATTTCATCTTATTACATGTGCCACCCCGGCGAAGTAATGGCAGCAGCTTTACCTGCCGGTTTTCGGCTGCAAAGTGAGAGCCTGCTGGTATTACACCCCGAGTTTGATCCTGAAAATTTGCCGGATCTTGATGAAAAGGAATCGTTAATTTTCAACGCCCTTCTGCAGAAAAAAGAACTTAAAACGGATGCAGTGGCCGAAATGCTCGGGCAAAAAAGTGGGATGAGGCAAATAAAAAGCCTGTATTTAAAAGGTATTGCTGTACTTAAAGAGGAGATTTCGGAGCGCTATAAGCCCAAATGGGAAGATATAATTTCACTATCGCCCCAGTGGAAGGATACTTCATTTGCCACAGAAACACTCAACCAGCTGGAGAAACGGGCGCCCAGACAGGCAGATGCTATTATGGCTGTGCTGGGAATGGGGAAAGGTACCGTAACCAAAAAGGAACTGACAGAAAAGCACAACATTGATTCAGCGCAAATTAAAAGTCTGGTGCAAAAAGGGTTGCTCATGTTGGAAAGACGGCAGGTTGACAGGCTGAAGCGTCTGGTCACCGAACCCGACGAACTGCAACTCAACGCCGAGCAGAAAGTAGCCGATAATCTTGTAAATACTGCTTTTGAGGAAGGTAAAAATGTTTTGTTGTATGGGATAACGGGTAGTGGTAAAACCTACCTATACATTCAGCAAATAAAAAAGGCACTCGCTGCAGGCAAACAGGCATTGCTGCTCGTTCCTGAGGTGGCACTCACGGAGCAGTTGGTATCGCGTCTGGAACATTATTTTGGCAATGAAATGGGTGTGTGGCATAACTATTACAGTGGTCACGAGCGCACAGAATTATATGAAAAGGTGCTTAAAGGCGAAGTGCGATTTATTATAGGAGCCCGCTCAGCATTGTTTGCGCCATTCTCGAATCTGGGTATAGTGGTAATTGATGAAGAGCATGAAAACAGTTTTAAACAATTCGACAAGAGACCTCACTATCACGGTCGTGATGCTGCCATACAGCTGGCTTATATGCACGGCTGCAGGGTGCTGGCAGGAAGTGCAACACCATCGTATGAATTGTGGAACCTTTGTACAGAAGGCAGATGGCAAAAGGTTACCCTGAATAAGAGATTTACTCATACCCCTGCACCTCAGATTTTATTGTTAAATACTGCTGAAGGACGTAAAAAAAACAAACCCAAGGGGCCTTTTCACAGCCACATGCTCGAGGCAATCGGGGAGTGCCTGGAGGCCAAAAGTCAGGTAATTGTCTATCAAAACAAGAAGGGATTTGTTCCCTTTATCCACTGCGATATGTGCGGATATACGCCGCATTGTGTGAATTGTGATATAACGCTCACCTACTACAAAAGTACTGGCCAGCAACGCTGCGGTTACTGTGCGCATGCGCAGCCTCCCATGCAGCTTTGCCCGGCTTGCGGCAGTACTGCGGTTTCTATGAAGGGTTTTGGAACAGAAAGAATAGCGGAAGAATTGTCGCTTATTTTTCCTGCAGCAAAAATTGCGCGCCTTGACCAGGAGAGTATGCGCAAACGCAGCGATTTTCAACGGGTGTTAAATGGTTTTACCAATGGCGAAATTGATATTCTGGTTGGTACCCAGTTACTCAGCAAGGGTCTAGACTTCCAGAATGTTGGGCTGGTGGCCATTCCCGATGCAGATATTTTGCTGAATATTCCGGATTTCAGAACCCATGAACGCGCTTTTCAGCAAATGTTTCAGGTAGCTGGGCGAGCCGGCAGGGGCAGCAAGCAGGGGCAGGTTATGATTCAATCAAGGCAAACCGCACATCCCGTTTTACAGGCTGTTTTGGATAACGATTACACGGGGCTCACAGAACAGGAAATTCAAGTGCGAAAGCAGTTTCAATACCCGCCTTTTTCTCGTATTATAAAAATAACTGTGAAACACAAAGATGCGCGCAAATCAGAAGAAGCTTCGCGATATTATGCACAAATGCTGAGAACAACACTAAAGGACCGATTAATGGGGCCACAGGCACCCTTGATTGGTCGTGTACGTAATTATTATTTGCAGCAGATAATGGTGAAAATGGACAAGAAGAAAGATGATCCCGCAAAAGTGAAGGAATTGCTATGGAATGCGTCTCTCAAACTCATCACTATGCCTGATTTTAAAGGTGTTTGGATAGATTTTGATGTTGACCCGGCTTAAGCATGAAAATTAGCAAAAAATGAAGATTTTGTTGTTATTTTGAACACAGATGGAAACACTGGAAAAATCAGAGACAATCACGTCTCAAGACTTTCTTCCTTTAAACGGAACCGATCACATTGAGTTCTATGTTGGCAACGCCAAACAAAGTGCTTATTACTACCAAACAGCATGGGGATACAAACTTGTAGCCTATGCAGGACCTGAAACAGGTGTTAGAGATCGCGCAAGTTATGTGCTGCAGCAAAATAAAGTTCGCCTGGTACTTACAACATCTCTGCAGCCCGACTCTGAAATCACACGTCATCACGCCAAACATGGAGATGGTGTAAAGTTTCTTAGTATTTGGGTTGATGATGCTACCAAAAGTTTTGAAGAAACTGTTAAGCGTGGTGCCAAACCTCATATGGAGCCCACCCGCTTTGAAGATGAGCATGGCTGGGTGGTGATTAGTGCCATTCACACCTATGGTGATACCATTCATAAATTTGTTGAGCGAAATAATTATTCGGGACCATTTTTGCCCGGTTTTAAACCTGTTCCCAATGCCATAGATGTGGTTCCTGTAGGACTTAAGTACGTGGATCATTGTGTAGGTAACGTGGAACTGGGTGCTATGAACCGTTGGGTGCAATATTATGAAGATGTGATGGGCTTTAAACTGCTTATAACCTTTGATGATGAAGATATCAGCACCGAATACAGTGCGTTGATGAGTAAGGTTGTTAGCAATGGAAACGGTTATATTAAGTTTCCTATAAACGAACCCGCAGAAGGTCGTAAGAAGTCTCAGATTGAGGAATATCTTGATTTTTACCACGGTGCCGGTGTGCAGCATATTGCCATCGAAACCGACGATATCATTGCAACAGTAGGAGAGTTGAGGCGCAGGGGTATTGAATTTCTGTATGTGCCTGAAACCTACTATGACGATATTCCACAGCGCGTTGGACATATTGATGAAGACCTGGAAGCTTTGAAAAAACTCAATATCCTTATCGATAGAGACGAAGACGGTTATCTACTTCAGATTTTTACCAAACCTGTAGAAGACAGACCTACTTTGTTTTACGAAATTATCCAGCGTCGTGGTGCCAAAAGCTTTGGCAAAGGCAATTTCAAAGCGCTGTTTGAAAGTATTGAACGCGAACAGGAACTGAGAGGTAATCTCTAAACAAATTCCACTGTTACATCCTGAAGAATATCAGGGTGCAGAGAGCGGGCTACGGGGCAGGTTTTGACAATACGAAGCAAACCTTCTTTAGCATGCTCGTCTGTGTTTTCAAGCAGGGAAATCTGAATTTTGATTTCAATACGGGCAATTCTACGCGGATCGTTTACCATGTGTTTTACAGTATGGGCTTTGGTGCCTTCAATGTGGTAGCCATGGTTTTTTGCATAGATACCCATGGTTGTAATAATGCAGTTGGCCAGGCTAAGTGCGCATAAATCGGTGGGAGAGAAGGCTTCGCCTTTGCCTTGATTATCGGTAGGGGCATCGGTGATAATACTGTTACCGCTTTGTAAATGGGTGTTTTGGGTGCGCAAATCGCCCAGATAAATGGTTTCAAATCCGCTCATGGATGCGAATTACGCAAAAAACCTTTAACGCAACAAGGTGATATTGCCCGTATGGATTCGGCGAATCTTATCAGTGCCCAGCAACTCAATGCGGCAGGCATAAACGCCGGAGGGGGCAGGCTTGCCCATGTAGTTGCCATCCCAACCTGCTTTCATGTCGGTTGATTTGTATACTATCTGTCCCCATCGGTTAATAATAAGCATTGAAAACTGGGTAAACCCCTCTAGATAAGGCTGAAATATATCGTTAGGGGCGGCATCGTTGGGAGTGAATGCGTTGGGAACAAAAAATATGGGCGGGCAACTGTCTATCAGTGAAATATTATCGGTTTTTCTGCAACCATCAGCGCTGGTAACGGTAACGCTGTAATCGCCGGCAATATTGGCTACAATGGTTTGGGTAACTTCATTTCCCGGACTCCACAGATACGAGTATCCTGTTCCGGAGCCCGCATCAAGCAAAACATTCGCATTACGGCATACAAAGCGGTCCTTCCCAAGATCTACCTGTGGCTGGGTGCCCTGGCGCACGGTTATTGTTTTACTGACACTGCCACATTTGGAATAAACCTTAACCGAATAGATTCCGGGCTTGTTGATAGTGAGGGTGCGGTTGTTGGTGTCAATTCCCGATAAATTTACATCAGGGCTTGTCCAGTGGTATTGTGCACCACGATAATTGTTGCCGGCATTAAGGTTCATGGTAATTCCACTGCCGCAGAAAACCGTATCCCGTATAGGAATGGGCTCAAATACACTTTCGATTACCAGAACCCAGATGGTTTGGGTTTGTTTGCTTGAATCGGAAAAGGTGCTTTGGCATGTGGTAAGAAAAAGGCCTGTGTCGGGATAGCTGATGGTGGGTTCTCTGAGTGCAGAACTGCCGGGTACGCCCCCCTGAAAAGTCCATTTCCAGCTCACGGAAGGCAGGCTGTTTCCGGTATTGAATTCCTTGTAGTTGATGCCTGAACCCTTGCAGATGATCAAAGAGGGTGTTTGTCCGTGAAGAACGGAAAACAAAACCGCAAGAAGCCCGCATAGGATCAGATTGCGCATGATTTTCAACACAAAGTTACATAAAAAGTATATTAGTCGTGTTGTAATGGTCTTTGTTTGATGATGCCACCTTTGGTTTCTTTTACGCTGTGCATGACCACAAAGGCATCGGGCTCTATTAAATCCAGTTCTCTTTTTAATTTGTTGATTTCAAGGCGCGTTATAACTGTATACAGGATGTCTATTTCATTGGTTTCTCCACGTTTTCCATATCCTTTTTTACCATTGTATATAGTTACGCCTCTGCCCATTTTATTGCTAATCATCTTTTGAATTTTTTCGCCTTGGGATGAGACGATGGTTACCCCTACATATTCATCTATACCTTCAATCACGAAATTTAGGGTTTTTGAGGCCGCCAGGTAGGTAATCATGGAATACATTGCTCTTTCTGTGCCCAGGAAATAAGCGGCCGAAGCAAAAATGACTATGTTGATGAAAAGGATGACATCACGAATGGTTGTATTTGTTTTTTTACTCAAAAAAATAGCCAGAATTTCAATGCCGTCAATTACGCATCCTCCCCTTACTGCAAGGCCTATTCCTGCACCAAGAAAGAACCCTCCAAACGCAGCCACCAGTAATTTGTCGTGAGTAACAACGGGAAACTCCACCCAAGCCAGTATGAACGCTAGTCCCATGACGGCTATGGTTGTTTTTAGCGCAAAGGTTTTTCCCATGGTTTTAAGACCCATGATAACCAATGGAATGTTGATTGCGATGATGAGTATGTGGAATGGAGCACCGCTAATGGCAGAGCTGAGCAAGGATATACCTGTAGCGCCTCCATCTATAAATTCGTTAGGCAATAAAAACGCCTTGGAACCGAATGCTGCAGAAAATATGCCGACTATAATCTTCGCAGTATCCAATATGTGGCTAAATATGATGTTGTTTGAGTTTTTTAGCTGCATGGTACTGTTATCCAAATTTCGGTTATTATTGCTTGTCCGGGGGATGATTATAGTTGTTTGAAATCGCTCTTTTTACTGCATCATCTCCATATCGATTGCGTATTTTATCCATGGCCTGATACAGATTAATCATTTCTTCGGTGTGCTCAAACAGGTTGATTTGGAGAGAGCCGGTCACCAGTTCGCTGAAACGAATGCCAATGAGCCTTACCAGCATGCGTTTCTCGTATAGTTTTTCAAATAGCTCGCAGCTGTGCGCAATGAGTGTGTGATCGGCGCTGGTGTAAGGAATGCGCAGTTGTCGTGTATAGGTGTTGAAATCGCTGTAGCGAATTTTTATGGTAACACAACCGGTTACTTTATTTTGTTTTCGAAGCTGGTAGGCCAGGTTTTCAGCCATGCCCACGATAAGGCTCTTTAGCATCTGAACGTCAATGGTGTCTTGCTCGAATGTTTGCTCTGTGCTGATGCTTTTCTGCTCGCGGTAAGGCTCTACAGGGTTGTGGTCTATTCCCTGGCTTTTTTTCCAGATATCGGAGCCGGTTTTTCCCAGCGTTTTTTCCATCAGCTCTGCGGGCATGGCCTGTATGGTTTCGATGCGCTGTATCCCCAGCCCCCTGAGTGTTTTGTAGGTTTCCTGTCCCACGCCGGGTATTTTCCGGATGCTTAGTGGAGCCAGAAAGGGTTTTTCGGTGCCGTGAAGGATGTGCCTGGCACCTGCCGGTTTGGCCTCTCCGGTGGCGATTTTACTGACGGTTTTGTTGGCGCTCAGCCCAAAAGAAATAGGCAGCCCCGTCTCACGGTTTATCTTAAGGCCCAGTTCTTTGGCTATCTGCCAGCAGCCAAAAAAACGATCCATGCCGCTCAAATCCAGGTAAAACTCATCAATGCTGCTTTTTTCATATACAGGAACACTCTCAGCTACAATGTTTGTTACCATGCGTGAGTATTGGCTGTATAATTCGTGGTCACCCCTTATGAATACGGCATTGGGACAAAGCTGACGGGCCATTTTTACCGACATGGCACTCCTTACCCCAAAGGCTCTTGCTTCGTAACTGCAACTGGCCACCACACCGCGATCGCCGGTACCGCCTATTACCAGCGGTATGTTTTGAAAAGCACGGTTGCGCAGGCGCTCTACGCTCACAAAGAAGCTGTCGAGGTCCATGTGCGCAATGTGTTTTTTCATGATAAAAAAATAGACATAAAAATGGCATAAAAATTAACATTTAAAATTCGTTTTTCAAAACAATGTATAAAATCATCTGTTGATATTGGTAAAATCAGCACATTTACCAGAATATTTGGTCATATTATTGGTGGTGCCGCTTGGTTTTGTTGTATTTTTGTGTATAATCCTGTTTGAACGTAGTTAAGCCATATCTCAGGAAATTTGTTTCGGCAGTCTTCTTTTTGTGGATGTCTGTTTCTTATGCTACACACATTGTGGGTGGGGAAATGACCTATACTTATCTGGGTAGTAACCGCTATAAAGTAAGGCTTGATCTGTATATCGATTGTCTGAATGGAAGTTCCGGCGCTATTTCCAGTGACGCTACAGCATGGTTCGGCGTTTGGGATGGAAGTACCCGCAGGATGATAAGCGGTTATCCGGTAGAGATTTCGCGAAACGGTCCCACCCGTATACAAAAAACCAATTATAACTGCATTTCCATTGCGCCCAATGCCTGTGTAGACCATTACTGGTATGAAACTACACTGACATTAGCCCCAAGAACCGGTGGATACATTGTGTCTTTTCAGCGCTGCTGCCGCAACAATACCATCACCAATCTCTTCAGGCCCGATCTGACGGGTGCCAATTACTGGACAGCTATTCCGGATGCGCGCAATACACCCAACCAAAAGGAAAATAACAGCGCAGTATTCAAAGAACTGCCTCCCAACTTTTTGTGTACCAATACACCTCTGAATTTCGATCACAGTGCCAAAGATCCTGATGGCGACAGCCTGGCTTATGATTTATTCTGGCCCTACACCGGGGGCACAAGCACACAGCCTCGCCCCAATACCAGTACCCAGTTGGAAAGTCCGCCGTTTTCACAGATAACCTGGGGTTCCGGCTATTCTGCAAATGTTCCCATAGATGGCAATCCCTTGCTGTCCATTGATCCAAAAACAGGGAAAATAACCCTGGTTCCCACAGTTACAGGTCAGTTTGTTGTGGGTATTCGGGTAAAGGAATACCGGAACGGAAAGCAGATTTCTGAGACCATGCGCGATTATCAGTTCAATGTGCAGTCTTGTGTGATAGATGTGGTGGCATCCTATTTTGTGCCGACTATTGTTTGTGGTTACACCTACCAGTATCGCAATCAAAGCAAAGGCGGAACCCGTTATCACTGGGATTTCGGCGTTCCGGGTATCAATACGGATACATCCAATTTATATCAACCAACGTACACTTTCCCTTATGCCGGTAAATTTAAGGTGAAACTCATTGCCTGGAAAAACAGTTGTTCAGATACCTTCGAGGGTGAACTGGATGTTCAAAAGCCTGAAATACCCAAACTACCT
>RGEC01000055.1 GCA_009918425.1 Bacteroidota bacterium | reverse complement strand
CCTCGGTTTACATGTGTAAATTTGCGCCGTCATTATGGAAGTGCAGGAGCGCATTTTGCGGACAGCAGCAAAACTTTTTATGGAACTGGGTGTGCGTAATGTCTCTATGGACGATGTAGCCAAAGCGCTTTCCATCTCCAAAAAAACAATATACAAACATTATCAGGATAAAGACCAGCTTGTGTTTGACACCATTTCTATGCACATAACAGAAATGGAAAAAAACACTACACAAATTATGGCATCCGAAACCAATCCTGTTTTGCAAATAGCCAAAATTGCAGATTTCGTGCTGGAGATGAATAAAAATGTGCATCCATCGGTCTTATTTGATTTGCAAAAATTTTACCCGAAAAGCTATACCCACCTGATAGAACACCGAAACCGCTATGCTTTTCAAAGTGTAATTCAGAATCTTCAGAACGGAATTGATACAGGACTATTCAGAAGCGACATGCACCGCAACCGAGTGGCCAGAATCTACATGTGCCTTATTTTCTCCATGTTTCAGAACACGCTTTTTGAAGGGGAAGAAAAGCGGGATTTCCGTGAAGAATACATCGAAACCATACGTTACCATCTGCATGCGGTCACTACAGAAAAAGGCAAATCTCTTTTCAAAGAAATAAGCTGGTTGAATATAAATAAGTAAAACTTATAATGAAGAACTTTTATAAAATAACATTAGCGGCAATGGCTTTAATTTTTGCCGAATCCCTTAAAAGTCAGGATACCCTAAAAATGAGCCTTGCTGATGCATTGCACTTTGCCGAAACCAACAATACAGCCATACAAAATGCGGCTATGGATATTGAAATCAGCCGGCAGGCGGTAAATCAGGTTACGGCTGCAGGTTTGCCTCAGGTAGGAGTTAACGCAGGATTCATGCAATACCTACAGGTTCCCGGCAACTGGGTGAAAAACTTTGTACCAAGTGCAGGATCGCCGGAATATATTTTTCTCCGTTTTCAGCAGCCCGTTGCTTCCAATGCTACCATTAGCATGAATCAGCTCTTATACAGCGGAACATTTCTACTGGGCCTCAAGGCAGCACGTGAAGTTATGGATCTGAGCAAAACCATGGCAGGTAAAACCCGTAATGATGTTGCACTAGGCGTTTCAAAAGCCTATTTAATGGCACTTACCATGCAAAAAAACATCACGCTCATCAACAGCAACATTATGCTTCTGGAAAAAAGCCTGAATGATGTGAAAGCATTGAACAAAGAAGGGTTTGTTGAGAAACTGGATGTACAGAGACTTGAATTCAGCCTTTCCAACCTAAAGGTGCAAAAAGAAAAACTGGAACTGGCAAGCAATGCTTCGCTGAATGTTCTCAAATTACAAATGGGAATGCCGATTCAAACACCCGTTTTATTGACAGATGATTTGGAAACGCTGGATAAATCCATTCCTGTAGGGAACGATTCGTTCAACGTAAAAAACAGATTCGAGTATCAGCTGCTAAATCAAAGTCTTTCTATCAGCTTTCTGGAAGAAAAAAGATATAAAGTTGGCAAATACCCTACCCTGGTTGGATTTTTACAACACCAGCAGACTACACAGCGTCCTGAATTCAATTTTTTTCAGTCTAATCTAACACCGAACAACAGCTGGGTACCCAGTTCTGCAATTGGATTGAATTTGAGCCTAACATTGTTTGACGGACTCAGGGCAAAAGCCGCTATTGCGGATGTGAAGTTACGCCGCAGCAAAACCATGAATGATATAAAAACATTCCAAAATGCAGCCAACATGGAATATGAAATGGCATTAAAAACCTATCAGACGCAGCTGGAAATGGTAGCAGTGCAAAAACAAAATGTGCAATTGGCAAATAACATCTATTCCAGTATTGTTTTTAAATACAAAGAAGGCGTAGGAAGCGCTCTCGAATTGCTTCAGGCGGAAACAGACTTAAAAACAGGGCAAACCAATTATTTAAATGCCCTCTATGACCTGGTAATGGCCAAAATTGATTTGAAAAAAGCCCTTGGAAACGACATATTAAAACCATAATAACGAAACCCACACCATGAAAATACACTATTTTATTCTGCTCAGCCTTGGTTTGTTTATCACTGCCTGCGGCGGTAAGAAAAGCAACGTACAGCAGAAACGCGAAGAGCTGGAAAAAATTAAAAAAGAGATAGCAAATCTTCAAAATCAGGCAAAAAAGCTCGAAAACGAAATAGAAGCACTGGAACCCAAAAAAGACAATAGTAAGCTGGTAGAAACAGAAGTTGTTATACCCGGATCTTTTGAAACCTACCTGAATATTGAGGGTAAGGCGGATGCAGAACAAAGCACCATTGCTACGGCACAATTACCCGGCACTGTTACACAAGTACTGGTAAAACCCGGAGACCCGGTTTCTGCCGGCCAGGCACTGGCATATTTGGATAACAGCACCTTGAGGCAAAGCCGTGGTCAAATTGAACAGCAATTAACTTTTGCCAATACACTGTTTGAAAAACAAAAACGACTCTGGCAGCAAGGTGTTGGTACTGAAATCCAATTTTTATCTGCAAAAAACCAAAAAGAAGCGCTGGAAAAAAATCTGGCTACACTTGATGCTCAGCTTTCTATGTATACCGTAAAAGCCCCTATCAGTGGCACTGTCGAGAGTATTGACACCAAGATTGGACAGGCAGCAGCACCCGGTATCCCTATGTTTAAAGTGGTAAACCTAAGTAATCTTAAGGTAGTGGCTGATGTGGCAGAATCGTATTCCAGCAAAATAAATAAAGGAGATAAAGTAAAGGTAGTTTTCACTGATATCAATAAAACCATCGAAAGCACTGTCGCATTTGCATCAAAGGTTATTGACCCACTTAACCGCTCATTTAAAATTGAAATCAGACTCAATGGAGCAAATGACGTTAAACCCAATATGCTGGCAAAATTAAAAATTGCTGATTACCGCAATGATAAAGCCATCACGGTACCTACCAATGCAATAACAGCCGGTGTAGACGAAAAGTATGTAATGGTTAAAACCATGAAAAATGGAAAAGCAATTGCGGTTAAACGTATTGTAAAACCAGGACAAACGGGGGAAAGCAGAACTGAGATTCTGGACGGAATACAGGCAGGTGATGAAATCATTGTTACCGGTTTCCAGGAACTTAACGACGGTCAGATTATAGAAGCAGCAGGCAAATAAGCACAACATGAACCCATTTAAGGAGTTTAAGCCCACCAGCTGGAGTATTGACAACAAAACCAGCATTTATATACTAACGGTATTCCTGTCTATCGCAGGAATTCTGTCCTATATAAAACTTCCCAAAGAGCGTTTTCCTGATATTGTAATTCCTACAATATATGTTCAGACTATTTATCCCGGCTCATCACCCAAGGATATTGAAAACCTGATTACCAAACCCATTGAGAAAAAGATAAAATCTATAAGCGGTGTAAAGAAACTAAAAAGCCAGAGCATTCAGGATTTCTCAATTATCACGGTGGAGTTCAATACTGACGTAAAGGTAGATGAGGCAAAACGCAAGGTAAAAGATGAAGTAGATAAGGCAAAATCAGAATTGCCAAACGATCTGAAAATGGATCCTACCGTAATGGAGGTTAATTTCAGTGACATGCCTATCATGTATGTGAATATCAGTGGCAACTATGACTTATCTACCTTAAAGAAATATGCTGAAGCAGCCAAAGACAGGATGGAAAGCCTGTCAGAAATAACCCGGGTTGATATGGTAGGCGCGCTTGATAGGGAAATTCAGGTAAACCTTGACTTGGCTAAAATGGGTTCAGCCGGGCTTACCCTTGATGATGTAAGCCGTGCCATCCAATTTGAAAACATGCGTATTTCAGGTGGAAACATAGATGTAGACCGAATGAAAAGATCCCTTAGCGTCAGCGGTGAATTTCAATCCAAACAGGATGTCGAAAACATTATCATCCGCAGTGGCGCCGGTGCTACTTTATACCTTAGGGATGTAGCCGAAGTAAAAGACGGCTATGCAGAAAAAGAGAGCTACGCAAGGCTTGAAGGGAACCCTGTTATTACATTAAATATTATCAAACGTTCAGGAGAAAACCTGATTGAAGCCAGTGATAAATGTCGAGGCATTGTAGATGATTTGTATAAAAACAAGATACTGCCTGAAAATGTAAAGGTGGTTTTTACCGGTGATCAGAGCACACAAACGCGGATAACACTGCACGACCTTATCAATACAATCATCATTGGATTTATTCTGGTAACCATCATTCTTATGTTTTTTATGGGTGCCACCAACGCCATTTTTGTAGGCCTCAGTGTACCACTGAGCATGTTCCTTGCCTTTTTGGTAATGCCTACTTTGGGTTTCAGTCTGAATATGATTGTACTGTTCAGTTTTCTGCTGGCATTGGGTATTGTGGTGGATGATGCCATAGTTGTAATCGAAAATACACACCGAATTTTTTCACATTCAAAAGGAAAAATGCCCATAGTAACAGCGGCAAAAAAAGCCGCCGGAGAGGTATTTCTGCCGGTTTTAAGCGGAACCCTCACCACACTTGCACCATTTGTTCCGCTGGCATTCTGGCAGGGTATCGTGGGTAAATTCATGTTTTACCTTCCGGTAACGCTCATCATTACATTGCTGGCTTCCTTGTTGGTTGCCTATATTATAAATCCTGTTTTTGCCGTTGATTTTATGGCTCACAGCGATGAAGACCATAGTAAAAAGCCAGGCATAACACCCGGATTCAAAAAAACCGGCTTAATATTTAGCGGATTGTCTTTACTTGGTTATTTAATGGGCGGAATTGGCCTGGGTAACTTTTTGGTGGTGTTGTTTTTGCTGTATGCTCTTCATCATTTTTGGCTTAAACAAATCATACACAAATTTCAGCACATCACCTGGCCCAAGGTGCAGGATTCCTACAAGCGATTGATTACATGGGCTTTGGTAGGCAAACGCCCTGTTTTACTTCTGGTAGGAACATTTGTGTTAATGATTTTGTCGTTTATCATTACGGGAATTCGAAAGCCCGGTGTGGTTTTTTTCCCTCAGGCGGAACCCAACTTCACATACATCTACATAGCCACACCGGTGGGCACATCCGCGCAGTTTACCGACAGCATTGTAAAGAAAATTGAGGCCGATGTTTTTGGCATCATTGGTAAAAACAACCCTGTGGTTGAAAGTGTAATTTCCAATGTGGCGGTAGGAGCTACAGACCCAAACAGTGGCGACCGTTCGGTAGCGAGCAATAAAGGTAAAATTACAGTTGCATTTGTTGAGTTCAGCAAACGTGGTGGAAAAAGCACACAGGAACTGCTGAAGAAAATACGTACCGGCATCAAGCCCCTGGCTGGTGTTGACATAGTGGTGGAGCAAGAAAGAAATGGTCCTCCTGTTGGAAAAATTGTGAATATCGAAATTCGCGGTGATGAATTCAACACACTGGTAAAAACAGCATCTGAATTAAAAACATATCTCGACAACCTTCAAATTGGGGGCGTTGAGGAATTGAAAAGTGATTTTATCAGCAGCAAGCCTGAAATCATTGTTAAAATTGATCGGGAGCGTGCTAACAGACAAGGCATTTCTACAGCTCAGATTGGCATGGCACTCAGAAATTCTATTTTTGGTGCAGAAGCCAGCAAATTCAAAGATGCCAATGAAGATTATCCCATCATGGTACGGGTAAACAAAGAGCAGTCAAATAATTTGGATGCACTACTGAACATGAAA
Source organism: Bacteroidota bacterium (assembly GCA_009918425.1). Classification (GTDB taxonomy): domain Bacteria; phylum Bacteroidota; class Bacteroidia; order NS11-12g; family UBA955; genus RGEC01. Next base: position 6,112 of record RGEC01000055.1, on the reverse strand, counting down.
ATAGTTTACCGCGACATGAATATGGGGGGCATGCTCAGACAGGTTCCTCTTTCGGCTGTTGCCACAGTAGAATATGGAAACACATTTGGTGGCATAAACCGACTCAACCAGAAACGCGTTATCACCCTTGCCAGCAATGCTTTGCCCGGATACGCCCCTAACGAAGTGGTTTCTCAGGTCCAAACAGCCATCAATGCTTTCGGCAACCGTGACGGAGTCGAGATTGTGATGACAGGCGAACAGGAACAGCAAAAAGAAACACAGTCTTTTCTGGGAATGGCAATGATGGCCTCAATCGGCCTTATTATTCTTATTTTGGTAACACAGTTCAACTCTACCAGTAAGCCTATACTGATACTGACAGCCATATTCTTTTCAATTATTGGTGTATTGCTGGGATTTGCCATTTTCAACATGGATTTTTCTGTGGTAATGACCGGAATTGGCGTGGTGGCACTGGCTGGTATTGTAGTAAGAAACGGCATTCTGTTGGTAGAATTTACCGATTTGCTCAGATCTAAAGGTGTACCTCTCAGAGAGGCTATTATTGAAGCCGGCAGAACAAGAATGACGCCCGTATTGTTAACAGCAGGTGCAACCATCCTCGGATTAATTCCACTGGCAGTGGGATTGAATATGGACTTCGCCAAACTTTTCACTGAATTTAACCCGCATATTTACCTGGGCGGCGACAGCGTTGCATTTTGGGGTCCACTTAGCTGGACCATGATATTCGGGCTCGGATTTTCTACATTCCTTACCCTCGTATTGGTTCCGGCTATGTATTTGCTAAACGAAAAATTGAAAGTGAGGGTTTGGGGCTGGTTTGGAAAAAGCTATAATCCGGATGAAAACACATCGCCCGACGCACTCAGTAAACTGGAAGTTTAACATCAATGGCTGTATTGCTGGATTTTTCCCGGACATTATCAGAAATGGGATTTATCCGGGATGAAGAAACATATCTTTATAAACATGCAACTGGCACTATGGTTGTGTTTGTTCCTACCGAAGGCGCATATGAATTAAAACATGAACAAGCATTTCAGGTTATCGTTCATGAAGATATTTGGCTAAATAGAAAAACTGCTGTCATCAACAGGTTGACGGCATTGATCGGCAATACAAATCGCGTTCATGGAAGACAGTGCAGGATAAAACGCATTGATGGCCCAACAGCTCAATCTTTCCTAAACCAATACCACACGGGCGGCTTTGCGGTTTCTTATTTCAAATATGGTTTATACTTCAGGGATGAACTTGTTGCTGTGGGTTTGTTCAGCAAATGCAGAACTTTTCAAAATGAAAGCAAGCAAACATTTAAAAGTGCTGAACTTACCCGATACGCATGTAAAACCGGAATTCGTATTGTGGGCGGCATTGATAAAATAATCAGTTTGTTTTGTCATGAGTATGATGTATATCATATTATGACTTATGCAGACAAAGAATGGACGGATGGTAAATCCTACTTAACCTTAGGGTTTGAAAAAGTTGGGGATACTCCTCCCCTAAATTTCCGGGTGCATAAACTCACGGGTCAAAGAATTCCCGCAGATAAACACCCTTCTTACAATATGGAAGGTTGGGTTTTAAAAAGCAACCTAGGCAATTTAAAATTGATAAGAATAAAAAATCCCCGGGATTAACCGGGGATTTTAACTATCATTTTAATCTGTAATTAATAGAGTTCGAAAGTGTTTTTCTGCTTCAACAGTCCACGCGTCCACAGTTCTGTGCTGTACTTGCCTTTCTTGAGTTGACCTGCAAGTGTACCTGATGAAGGATAATACCACTTCACCACATTCTTTTCTCCGTCTGAAATTATAGTTTGTTTGATACTAAATAAACTGCTCTTGTCTGCAAAACCCTTGTTACTGGAGGTAAGCACTTCACCTTCCGGGCCAATGATGCGTATGGTAACTTCTTCTTCAACCGGTTCCTTAATAAAAGGATTTTCAATAACGTCAAATGTTACGCGTAATTTCTCAGAACCTTTCGCCTTGGTAGTTTCAATTTGATCACCACCTTTTTTTCCCATGCCTGTTGTTAACAAAGCACCAAATTGAGGAATTGCACCTTTGTTAATCTTGTCCCTCATTTCAGCATTTTCTTCAATGAGGGCTATTTTACCCGCTTTTTCAGTTTCAACTTCTCTTGTTAAAGCGGCTATTTTTGACATAAGATCTGCAATTTCAAGTTGTTTTGCTTCCAATTGTTTTTTCAATTCGGCAAGTTTTTTCTGATCTTCTTTACTAAGTCCTGCTGAACCTCCACTGTTTGCAGTTGGCACACCGGATCTTGCTATAATAGCACGCAGTGAATTGATTTGACCCATTAATTCCACTACTTTTGGGTTGTTATTGCCTTCAAGTTCCTCAATTTTACCTGTCAAACGGGCATTTTCTTCCTGATAATTTGAAATCAATGGACGCAGAGAGTCCTCCATGCGTTGAAGCTCTCTTTGCAAAGAATCCTTCATTTGAAGAACCTGCATTTTTTCTTTCTCAGCTTTTGTCAGTTCGCCTTTCTTGGAGTAGAAATAAGCATTTCCGCCGATTGACGCGATTAAAAGTACCCCTAAGACAGCGGCTAAAACATTTTTATTCATAGCTAAATTTTAATACGCAATATTATTGATTTTTTCCTAAAAAAACTACCAAACTGATTATTTATGCCTTATTTTAAGATATTCAACGACTTGTGAAGGACGAATACCTGCTTTTATTACCCTTTGTCTATTATCCAGCAATATGCCAATAGGTATTTGGTTGCGGATTTTTAATCTATTATTTATCTTACTTGAGCTAAATCCCTGATAAATTTGGGTTTCATAATTTGATGAATATCTGTGAAGATATTGACTGCTCGCGCCAAAATTAAGCATCAGAATTTTAAACCCTGCATTTTTCAGCCTGCCCAGCGAATGCAAAACTGCACTATCTGAAATATATTCATTAGACTGATCATTCCATATATAAATATATAGAGGCTGACCTTTAAATTTTCTTATCCGCCTCTTTTGGGTTTTTTCTCTTGCCGTAGGTTCATCGTATCTGAATCGGGGACATTTTTGTCCTATATTTAGTATGTATTTCAATGCTACCGTTGTGTCCCTGCGCAACTTAATATATTGACCATCAGGATGAATGAAATCTATAAAGAAAGCAGCACTGTTCCATTCCAGATAAGCTTTCCCATTTTTAATCGTGCAACTTTGAAGATTCTGAAAAGAATTCCCATCATCAGCAATCATTACCTCATCCAATCCATTATCGGCATAATTCCCATTACAGTTGGCATCCTTCACGCAAATGGCAATCTGTTCACTTCCAACACTCCATGTTCCATACAAAACATTCATACGTCTTATACGAAATGAGTTTTCTGTGCCTGAAAACAGCCTGTTTCCCTGCAGCTGGTACATGGCTTTGTCGTTCATTACGGCAAATTGTTTGAATTGAGATACCGGAAAATGTTCCAGCATAACCTTGTATCCATTGGGCTTGTTATCAATAGAAACAACCACGTTACTATTAAATTTTTTATTGGGCTTTATTGTATCCGGTGGCCCATCATCAGTTAAATCGTAATTGTGGTTTCGGTCCGTCCATATTAGAGTATTGTAGGCAGTCCAACCCGGATTTTCAATCAACAGCAAAGTATGGTTCGCTGCAAAATCGTCGGTTTTTACAGCACTAAAAATCCACGTAAATCCTTTTCGGTAAGTCTTACTCATTGCCGGTGATTTCACTTTTTTCCAAACCGTGGCATCTGAAACCTTGGCTGATGCAAAATCTAGTGGATTGGCTACAGAATCGCCCCTAAGTTCAAAAACATTGGCCATCATCATGGTCTTTGTGAACTCGGCATCCGTGCCTCTGTCCGGCATTTTCAGTTCAATACTCTGGGCTGCAAGGGTATTTAAACCCAACGTCACAACCCACACAAAACTCTTATTCATCCTTACTTGCTCCTAAAAACTGTAAAAGAAAATATAATAAATTGACCAGTGCTCCTGCTGCGGCTGCAACATAAGTCATAGCTGCCCATTTTAAACTATCCCTTGCACCGTCAAGCTCTGTCTGAGAAACCATATTTTGATTTTTCATCCAAGCGAGTGCTCGATTACTGGCATCAAATTCTACGGGCAGGGTTACGAGTGCAAACAGTGTTATAACTGCATAGCAAGCCAATATTATGCCCAAAACCAGCTGGGTGCCACCACCAACGCCAAAACCTATGAATGCTGCACCGAAAATAACCACATTCAAGATGGTAGCACTTATGTTTTGAAGCGGCACTAACTTGCTGCGAAGCTGCAACATAGAATATGCATTGGCGTGCTGTACGGCATGCCCGCATTCATGCGCAGCAACAGCGGCAGCAGCTGCATTTTCCCCATAATAAACATCCCTACTCAGGTTGACAGTTCTGTTTACCGGATTGTAATGGTCGGTCAATTCACCATCTACCTGTTCAATTTTAACACCCACAATCCCATGATCTCTAAGCATTTTCTCTGCTATCTCCCTGCCGGATAGGCGATTGGAAAGGTGCAAATTTCTATACTTGTTAAACTTGCTTTTTAATCGCTGCTGAACTGCCATACTTATCAGCATCATAACTATAGTTATTAAAAAATATCCGGACATAATATATAAATTATTTTATTTACAAAATCTTACCAGCATAACAATCACAGCAACCAAAAACATCAGTATACTGATTCTGTTGATACCATGCATCATTTTCAGGTATGAACTTTTAGGCCCCTCCTGTTTGCGAAATGTAAGATATGATAAGAATTTCTTAAGAATCATTCTTTAATAATTAAATTTTCAGATTTGGTTGACTTGCGCACAGGCTCCATTAAATCAAGCGGGTGATCGGCATACTCATCCAACAATGCAATATCCAGCACTTGCAGCATATTGCTAACGTAGTGAAATTTCATATCCTTAAGATAACTTTCATTTATTTCCTCTACATCCTTGCGGTTTGCTTCGCACATAATCACATCGGTAATACCGGCCCTTTTCGCTGCCAGTATTTTTTCTTTTATTCCGCCAACCGGCAGCACTTTTCCTCTCAATGTTATTTCACCAGTCATGGCAATATGGCTTTTCACTTTTCTTTGGGTAAACAGCGATGCCAGCGACGTTAAAATGGTTATACCCGCTGAAGGACCATCTTTAGGAATGGCACCTGCCGGAAAATGTACATGCACATCCCAGTGCTCAAAAACACGGTTGTCTATTTCCAAATAGGATGAATGGGCTTTGAGGAATGTCCGTGCCAGAGTAACACTCTCTTTCATTACATCACCCAGCTGCCCGGTTACGGTGAGATTGCCTTTCCCCTGCATGAGTGTGCTTTCCACAAAAAGCACTGAACCTCCCATAGGGCTCCAGGCAAGGCCTGTAACCACACCCGGGGTTAGGTTATTTTCATAAGTCTCGGGTTCCATTTTTTCTGCACCCAAAATTTCCTGTACTATTTCAATGCTCATGGTTTTGGCGTATTTCTCGCCCATGGCCAGATTTTTGGCAGCTGAGCGCGCCAGTGCTGCAATTTTCTTGTCAAGACCGCGCACACCGCTTTCCCGGGTATATTGCTCCACAACCATTTCCAGCGCCTTGTCAGTCACTTTGAAATCAGATGCTCTTAGCCCATGTGCCTTACGCTGCTTGGGAATCAAATACTTTTTTGCTATTTCAATTTTCTCTTCCAGACTGTAACCGCTTATTTCAATAATCTCCATCCTGTCAAGCAATGCAGGCTGAATGGTATCCAAGTTATTGGCTGTAGCCACAAAAAGTACTTTGCTGAGGTCATAATCCAGTTCCAGATAATTATCGTAAAACGTGCTGTTTTGCTCGGGATCCAATACTTCCAGCATAGCACTGCCGGGATCGCCACGAAAATCCCTGCCCATTTTATCAATTTCATCCAGCACAAAAACCGGATTACTGCTTCCCACCTTTTTCAGATTTTGAATTACGCGCCCAGGCATGGCACCTATGTATGTTTTGCGGTGACCTCTTATTTCGCTTTCATCGTGCAAACCACCCAAACTCATTCTCACATACTTTCTGCCTAATGCACGTGC
>RGEC01000054.1 GCA_009918425.1 Bacteroidota bacterium | reverse complement strand
TCAGTATCATGGTCATGTTTTCCTGAATGGTGGATTCAACACGCAATTTCAACCAACCCTGCTTGACCTTAAAGAACTTCACCTGAGGGCCGCCCATATCCAGCACCAGTGCCTGATCTTGCTCAATTACGTTTTGGTTTGGGAAAGCTGCAATGGCGTCGCGGGGGCGCAGGTTTCGTACCGTAAGTGTAACTTCCACTCCTTTGGATGCATTGATGAGCACAGGCCCATTACTGGGCTCTGTAATAAGGCGTCTGATAACGCCTTTCAGGCCTTTGTTGACGGTTTTATTGCGCAAGCTGATACTTTTGGTGGCGCTGGTCCCTTGGTCAATATTGAGAAAAGAGTCTTTGGCAACAACCGATCCATCAGAAGCATTTTGCAGTTCAAACACCAGCAATGTAACTTTTACCGGCAGTTCGTTGTTGATGGAAATATCCAGAAATCCCGAGTCCAGGGTGGCGGTTTCAAAGAAAGCCGATGCGTCAATATCCACGGGGCTCAGGTTGGTTTGGTTTTGTGCGGGCACGGCAATCGTTTGTCCATCGAGTAGGCGAAAAGTGGGGTTGATTTGAGCCAGTGTGATACGCTGCACAATGCTCCGGTCGCTGAGTTTGAGGCGGCGAAGGGTAAAGGCCGTGTTGATACTGGTATCGGGTGCTGTGACACGCAAAGTACGGGCGTTGTAGACAAGGTTGTCATACACCAGCGTATAGCTGCTATCGGAAGGGTTATTTACAAGATAGCGTTTGTCAATATCATTTAGGGTCATTTCTGTACTGAACAACGGTACGGCTATGTTGTTGTCCCATCGGGCCGCCTTGCGGCTGCAGGCGCCAAGCACAAGTGTGGTAAGGCCTAAGAAGTATCCAAGATTACGCACCATATTGCGAAGATAGGGTTTCGGAGTGTAATCCTGTGTTTAGCGCTTGATGTATTGCACAATGTTGACATCAAATAATGCCATAGATCCAAATACCAGTGTGCCCCAGAATGCAATGCTTATGCTTTGCCAGAGAATGATTTTGTGTTTTTCATGAATGAAAGTAGTACATAGCAATGTCCCCACGGGAATACTGAGGATAATAGGAGTGAGAAGGGCAATTAACGGCAACCCGCCGTGCATACGAAGCCATACCAAACGCCTTTTGGTTTTGGTAAAACGTTTTTTAGGTTTACTGAACTTTTTAAGATAATCCTCCAGCCAAAATTCGCTGTAGGTAAACAGAACCACGCCTGCAAAAGCCCCTGCCGATGTAAAAATCCAGCCATAAAAGGGATTGTGAAAACCCGCTACTGCCACTCCTACGCCAATCAGGTATTTCACAGTGGACCATAGAAAACTGAGCAGAGCGACGGTAGCGAATGACATAGCTGCAAAAGTATGGCTAATAATGGGCCATTTTGCTGACCATTTGGGTAATTCGTCCGGCAAAACCACAATAAAGCCGAAAAAATCCTGCAATTTTGCATCCATGTTGCGTTTGGTGGCATTGTTACTGCCGTTGCTCTCCGTATTTGGACTTTTTGCCCAGGTAACGGATGGTATTGGCCGTATAGACCGCGAAACGCCACAGGGTCGCACGGACAGTTTACGCAAACTCACAGGAAACAAGAGCGATCCCGGAATAGCAAGATACGCAGACCTAAGCTTGGGAAAAGATTCGTTTGTCCGCTGGGACAGCACAATGCCCATGACACAACGCTATGATATTGCAAGAGCAACAGGGCAGCCCTTTGTGGATCTGGGCCATTATGCTTCGCCACAGAAAAGCCTGGTGCTGCAACCCTTTGTGCAAACAGGTCTACAGGTGGGTTTTAATCCGTATAGTTTTCAAAATGTAAACCCGGAATCATTTTCCTTTTACCGTGCAAAAGTGCCATTCACACGGTTCAATTACCAGCAAGGTGGCAGCGGTTTTATTGCCCTGCAGGCGCAGCACACCCAGAATATCCGAAAGAACTGGAATATTGCACTGGATTACCGAAGTATCAACAACAAAGAGTACTATATCAACAGCAAACAGGATCATCTGCACCGGGGTACATCGCTGGGAAGTTATTACACATCCCAAAATGGCAGGGTGAAGCAGTTTACCATTCTTACCTGGAACCGGGCAAGGCGGCTTGAAAATGGGGGAATGGCAGACGATTCGCTTTTATATCTTGATCAAGCCATCGATACTCAGGCACGCTTCAGTTTCAACACCCGTGGGGTTTACAGAGCAAGACTCAGCCGTGCGCAATCGGTGTACGGAAGCCGTCATCACCTTACTGAAACACAGTTCAGTATGGGCAAGGATAAACCGTACCTATTCCACCGGGCTGACTGGACCCGCACACAATACCGCTATCTGGATCCAAGCCGGGATACGGGTTTCTATGGATCCAAAAACTATCGCAGCGCAGATAGCCTGAATGACAGCAGTGTCTGGAACGGACTAAACAATAGGTTTGGGCTGGGACATCGCATCAAAACCGCAAAAATGCAAATGGGCGTGCGGGCTTGGTATAGTTACGAATGGATGAGCTATGGTGCGAAATATTTTTTATCGGGCAAAGATGAAAATGTGTCTCAGGGACTGCACGCAGATGCTTATGGGCAGGGCAAAAACTGGATTCTGCGGGCAGAGGTGGCATCATACCAGAGTGGTTACAACCAGGGAGATTATAACCTGATGTTAAACGGGCAATGGAATCCGGCTAAAAGATGGATGGTTTCCTTGCAATATCAGGCTCAACAGGCGACACCGGGTCTTTTTCAGCAGCGGTTTTTCAGCAATCAGTTTCGCATAAGCAACAGCTGGCCGGCAGTAAAAACAACAGCGGCTGAGCTTGGTATTGCCTATCAGGGAAAACGCACAAGGCTTGTGCTATCCTATGTTTCAGGCAAAACCGATGGTATGATTTATAACTCGGGAAATGCGCTTTTCAGGCGTGCGCCTAATCTTACCTACAACCAAATCCGTGGACACATCCACCTGCAGGCAGGTAAACTGCACACCGACCATATCTTTTATCTGCAAAATATATCGGATGAAATGGTTTGGTCAACACCGCGTTTTAGTACGCTCAGCAGTTTGTATGTTCAGGGCTATATGTTTAAAAAAGCTTTGCATGCGCGGTTTGGAATGGACGTAGCCTGGCAGCGTCAATATGCCGCCTGGGCTTACAGACCGGACTTGGCCACCTTTTATATACAAAGCTCAGGCCGGCCCGGCGGTAATTATCCTATAGCAGATGTGTTTTTCAGCGGTGAAGTAAAAACAGTCATTGTTACCTTCAAAATGGCGCATATCAATAACTATCTGGTGAATTACGGGGTTTCCAACGCGTTTATGTCGGCCCAGGGATATGCCATAGAGCCTCAGCGTTTTGTGCTGGGACTAATCTGGAGATTTCACTACTAAATTAAGCTAGCGGCTGTTTCTTCAGCGCCAGAATGCTGAAATCGGAATTTTCCTTGCGGATGGTATTGTGCAGGGTGCCCAAACCATCAATGGTCAATACCACTTCATCGCCGTCCTGCAGCCATTGTTCTTTATAGTCGGGGTTGTTTAATTTACCGGTGCCGTTCAGTTCCAGGAAGCATCCGGTTCCAACAGTTCCGCTGCCAATTACATCGCCTGGGTAGATATCGGCCCCATAGGCACAGCGTTCAATAATTTCGGCAAATGTCCAGTCCATATCGCCCATATTTCCTTCGCTTACCTGAACGCCGTTCACGGTGCAGGTCATGCGGAGGTTATAATTGGCACCGGTATGTCCGGGTTTTGCGGGTATGCGATAGGCTTCAAGTTCATCCGGTGTTACCAGCCAGGGTCCTATTACGGTGCTGAAATCCTTTCCCTTAGCGGGTCCCAGATTAAGCAGCATTTCTTCCATTTGCAGGCGGCGAGCACTCATATCGTTCATAATCATGTAGCCGGCAATGTAGCTATCGGCTTCAGCAGCTTTTATATTTCGACCTCTTTTTCCAATAACCACAGCCGCTTCCAGTTCAAAATCCAGTTTTTCAAAATGGTCGGGCATGCAAAAAATATCACCGGGGCCCTGAATGGCCTGGTGGTTGGTGAAATAGAAAATCGGGTACATATCAAACTCCGGTATCATGGGCACACCGCGGTTACGGCGAGCCGCTGCCACGTGCTGCCGGAAAGCGTATCCATCTCTGCAGCTTGTGGGATTGGGAACAGGAGCCAGAATCGACACAGGATTATATGCCACGGCAATCGATGCGTGTTTGCCTTCGGCTATTTCCTGTTCGATGATACGGGCCAGGGCGCTATTATTTTCCCAGTCTTTGAGAAATGATGCCATGTCTTTGGACAAAGAGGGATTGATGGCGTTCAGAGAATATACTGCATTTGCGGTAAATAGACCTACGGAAGTTTCACCGTTGTGTGCGAAGTTTACCAGTTTCATGGTACAAAAATACGGATAATGATTTGAGGGCGTTACCGGGTAATGACAATGTATTCATCTACTACCCTATGCAAAAAGGCCCTGGGGTTTGCGGGTATTTCTTGCAACTCCAATAAAGCAGCCATTTTCTCGGCGCAGGCAAAGATTGCTCTTTCATAAACCTGTGAGGTATAATTTTCTGCAGCATGAAGTGTATTTTTAATAAGAAGAATATGTTTTTCTTCTATATGACGTAGCTGAGGCCACTGAATTTCAATTTCTTTTCGGCTTTCGTGCAGCTTTTGCAAATCGCTTAAACGATAATGCAGGCCATATTTTCCTTTAACCACGGCTGTGCCCGCCATCAGATCGCCCAGTCGTTGAGATTTTTCCGATCCCACTGCCAGAAATATCGCAAGTGCACCGGCGGAGAATCCAATGTCCAGTGGTCGCATAATCCATCGAAGAAAGCACTCTGTAAATCCCAGTGTGGCACCATCGGTGCGCATAACCCTTATGCCAGTTATCAATTTTCCTGGAGAACGCCCGTTCATAAAGGTTTCAAATAAAAAATGATAACAAGTAACGACGATAAATGCCAACCAGCCGAACAATTGGCTTCCACCCAAAGAAGTTCCGAGTATCAAAAGCAGCAGAAATTGAATAAAAATATCTGTAACGGATGCTAACATCCTGTTGCCTACCGAGGCCAGTTCGTAACTAAGCACAACCTGCTGTGCGGTTTGTATTTCTATGGTTTTACCCATGTTTTTACAAACTTAAGATAATGCGATAATTTTTCACACAGTCTGCCAAAGATTCCAATGAAAATATGTTATTCTTGCAAATAGCAATGCGCGAATCTAAGTTCATAGATAGAAATTCGGAAAAGTGGAAGCAATTTGAGGATAAAATGCGTACCCAAAACATGTCTCCCGATCAGCTCGAAAAGGCATTTCTTGAATTGAACGATGATCTTGCTTACAGCAGAACCTATTTTCCAAACCGCACTGTAAGGGTATTCTTAAATAACTTGCTTACCCCTGTTTATGATCGCATTTACCGCAGTCGTCCGCTCAGCGTTAAGGTTATTAAGACGTTTTTTACCGATACGGCGCCTCGTATTCACTGGAGTGCAAGGCGCTTTATTATGATTTCCTTTATCACTGTTATGCTGGGTTTTTTGATAGGGTTTTTTGGGACACAGCACAATAAATCATTTGCCGTCACGGTGCTTGGTAGTAGCTATGTAAGTATGACAGAGGAAAACATTGAGAAAGGAGATCCACTTGGGGTATATAAGAGCGATTCTCCGGGCGAAATGTTTTTGCATATAGCCACCAACAACCTTAGGGTTGGTTTCTATTTCTTTGTTTTTGGAGCACTTTTTTGTGTAGGCTCCATGTATTTATTGCTGATTAACGGAATTATACTGGGTGTGTTCACCTACATGTTTACATCAAGGGGGTTAACGGGAGAATATCTTTTAACAGTATATCAGCACGGAACCCTTGAGATTTTATCCATGATTATAGAAGGGGCTGCAGGTATTATGCTTGGTGCCGGCATTTTATTTCCCGGAACATTACCCAGAACACAGTCTATACAAAACGCCGCAAGAAAAAGCATAACCATGTTTTTGGTTTGTTTGCCAATCATAATTATAGCGGCCTTTATAGAAAGTTTCTTAACCCGTTTTACGGAAATTGGCACCCTGCCAAGAACCATGATTATTTTGCTTAGTCTTGGATTTATGCTGTATTATTTTCTCATCCTTCCATGGTGGAAATTTAAAGGCAATAAACAGTTTGATATACAGGAAGATCAGCCGCATCAGGAAACAGAACGAATATTTCAGGCAGGTAAAATATACAGTATCGGTATGCTGCTGGTAATGGGTATTCATCAGCTCAGACAATCATTCGGAAGGTGGTTTATGATTTCTTTATGTCTGGGAATGGGTGGGTATTACATGGCTGTATGGCTGGGAGGTCAAGACATAAATCGTGATATAGCCTTTCAATTGCGAAAATGGATGTATTCATTTTCGCAATCATCGCCGGATACGTTTATTGAATTATATTTTGGAAGTGCTAAAATTATCTTGTGGAATATCTATGCCTGTAGGTATGTTTTTTTTGCTGCCCGTTTTCCGGAGGTTTTGCCTGCATTATTTGCCATTTGGTATTTGGTCTGCAGTGTACTCACAAACATTGCATGGAAAAGAAAAGGAGAAACGCCAACACGTATTCAAAAATGGATTAAACCCGGAATTGCTGCAATGTTTATTTCTTTTATGCTTTGGCTGGCACAGGATTTTTGGTTTCCTTTTTTATGGCTCATCTGGCCTTTGCTGAGCATGGGTATTGGTTTGGGTATTCATGTATTTGACGGAAATGTTTTTGCCGGTATAATGAAGGCTTTTAGCCTGGCACGAAAGCAATTTGGCCGTTTTTTAGGGTCTATGCTGCTGGTGACTGTTTTGTATGTTATGCTGATGCTGGGTTTGTGGTTTTTTACAACCACGGTACTTAATTTCAGCTCATCTATGCAAAATTTCAACCCCTATTCCAAAGAAGTTCTTACATTTTATGTACTGTTAAACTTCGTATTGTGGCCGGTGATATTAACTGCTGCCGGTTATTTTTACATGAATTCGGGCATGGTCATGCACGAAAAACAGGATGGCGGTGGTTTGCTTGAACGTATAAACAATATTGGTTTTAAGAAGGAGGTGTATGGTGTGGAAACGGAATAGCGTATTCGTTATCTGGCTCTGTTTAGCCTCTGTTATCTGTGCACAGGATGAATTTGAGCCTGAAACGGAGGAAATTACAGTGGTAGATTCTGCAGAATCTTTTTCAGAGGAATCCTTGCTAAACAACAAAATGGCTGATCCAGGCGGGCAGGAAGTTTTCGAAGAAGAACCGCTATTGGGAAAGAAAACCGATAAAAAGGCCTTAGAAGACAGGGTTAAGAACGTAAACTATGCTGAAAAAGATCTTGAAGTAAAACCCAAGGACGAGGGTAAACCATATGATCCGCCTGTTGATTTGCCCACCTCAAACATTGAGAGATTCAAAGAACCTATATTTTGGACTGCATTGCTGATTTTGTTAGGTATTATTGTTTATCTAATCCTTAAAACAGGCAAGCGCAACCGATTTAAAACCACGAGCAGTTTAGCAGGACCAAAAGAGTGGCAGGAGGCTTGGAATCTTGATTCCGGCTCGCTGGAGAATGAATTGCAGGATGCTGTAGAATCAGGAAATTACAGGCTTGCTATACGGTTACTTTATCTTAAAAACCTCAAACAACTTATCGATAAAGATTATGTAAAGCCATCCCCTGAAAAAACCAATCGGCAATATGTTGCCGAACTTGAAAAAGCGGGTTTGGCAGAACTTTTTGGGGTGAACACCCGCGTGTATGAAACCGTATGGTATGGTGAAGCCGCCCTGGATGTTCAACAATATCGCAGAATTTCACCCTCTTTTCACGATTTGTTTGAAAGGAGTCGCAGATGACAAAACGAACCATCTTAATAGCAGTTTTGCTTCTGGTATTTGCGGGGTTTTTATGGTATTTTTCCGGCAACGGGAATAAATATAAATGGTCGCGCACTTTGCGTCTGGAAGAAAATGAACCATACGATCTGTCTGTTTTTTATAAAACCATAAAAGCCGAATATCATAGTCAATTTGATGAAATAAAAGACAATGAAAGCTTTGCAGATAATTCAAAAGATCTGAATCCGGGCAATTCTGATATTTATATGTTTGTGGGGAAAAATTGTTACCTGACCCAAAATGAGGTGGCTACACTGAAAGACCATGTTTTCAATGGTGGCACTGCATTCATTAGTGCCGAGAGAATGTCTGAATCACTATTCGATGCATTTCCAATTTTGGAAAAAGTCCAGATTGAGGACATGATGTTTGATTCATTTGTTGTGGCGTTCAGACACCCGGAAGCCTCTCCCAAAAAGTTCACATTTCTTAATTATTACAGATTAAAACCTGAAAATGGAAACTGGTTTACTTTTCATTCCGGTAACATCAAAAGTGATACAGTTTTTGAAAATCGTGACGATGATTTTGGAAATTTAGCCGTTGTGTCATCCAACGCAGTGGGAGGGGCAGATTTTATTTGCCTGTATTACGGATCCGGCAAGTTGTTTCTGCATGCCAATCCTACAATGTTTAGCAATGTATATCAAACATTTCCTTATGGGAGGCAATACCTTGCAGTGTTGCTCAGGCATTTACCCGGTAATCGGGTTGTTTTTGACCGTGGAGCAGGTTTTCCTAAAAAAGATGCCGAAGCCAGAGGGCATACAAATTTGCTGGAGTTCATTAAAAGCGAAGCATCATTGTGGTATGCCTGGCAACTTTTGCTGGTATCGGTGGGGCTGTTTCTGATTTTTGCAGGCAGGCGTAAGCAGCGAAATATTCCGGTGATAGAACCCCCGCGAAATCACACCATGGGTTTTGTGGACGCTATTGGACGCTTTTACAAAAGCGAAAGGCAAAATGCGTTGGTCTTTCAGCGTGAATGGGCGCAATTTTTATCTTTTTTGCAGTATCAGTTCAGGATCAGATTAAGAAGCCTGCAAGAAGATGAGCTGAAGAAACTTTCAGAAAAATCGGGAGTAGCGTTAAACACCATAAACAATCTGGTGAGAATATATGAGAAATATGCGCAGAATGGGGAGCTAAGCGCAGCTGAACTTATGGAAACCAATAAGGCCATTGGCCGTTTTTACGAAGAATACAGAAATAATTATGGAAAATCAGGAAATACAAAACGAACTGCAAAGCCCGCATGATTTAAACCTTGCGCCGTTTCATGATGCGGTAGCAAAAATCAGGGCTGAAATGGGCAAAGTGCTGGTAGGCCAGCAAAACATGGTTGATCTGATGCTATCGGCCTTGTTTTCCAATGGACACATTTTGTTGGAAGGAGTCCCCGGCATTGCCAAAACTACGGCTGCTAAATTGCTGGCCCGCTCACTGGATCTGGATTTCAACAGGATTCAGTTTACGCCGGATCTTATGCCGGCAGACGTTACCGGAACCAGTGTTTTCAACCTAAAGAACAATGAATTTGAATTTAAACGCGGACCTGTTTTTGGCAATATTGTACTGATTGATGAAATCAACCGATCTCCGGCCAAAACACAGGCTGCTTTGTTTGAGGTAATGGAGGAACATCAGGTAACCATAGACGGAACAACACATCCTGTTCCCCAACCTTTCATGGTGCTGGCTACACAGAATCCCATTGAGCAGGAAGGTACCTATAAACTTCCCGAGGCTCAACAGGATCGTTTTATGATGAAAATTGTGATGGAATATCCATCCGCTGACGAGGAATATCAGATTCTTTCGCGCTTCAGCAGCGGTGATACAGCATCTGCCATTGCAGCAGTTAAACCTGTTTTGACTGCCGCCAAGGTGAAGGAAATCCGCTCGCTGGTTGACAAAATATATGTGAAGGATGAATTGTTGCGCTATATAGCCGGTGTGGTAAGTGCCACACGCAACCATCGCGATCTGTATCTTGGAGCTTCACCACGCGCAGGTCTTTCTATTATGCGCAGCAGCCGCGTTATTGCCGCCATGGACGGACGCAGTTTTGTTACTCCGGATGATATCAGGCTGGTTACATATCCGGTACTCAACCACAGACTTGTTTTAACCCCTGAAAGCGAAATGGAAGGCGTGGTTATCAAACAGGTAGTTGAAGAGATTTTGAAAACCGTGGAAGTCCCCCGCTAATGACGTACCTAGCCCGCCGGTTTGATTTGTATATTCAACCCCGTACCTGGTGGTTGCTTTCACTCTTGTGGGCGTTGTTTGTGCTTGCCTATCCGTTTCCGGTGCTGCTACCCGTGGCTAAAACAGGATTGTTGTTATTGTGTATAGCTGCCGCAATTGATTTGTTGTTGCTGTTTATTCCTTCGAATCCGCTGCTTGTAGAACGGGAATGCAGTCCAAAATGGAGCCTTGGGGATGATAACACAGTCAAACTAATGCTTCATAACAATGTGGCGTTACCATGGAATTGCATGATATTGGATGAACTGCCAATAGAATTGCAGGAACGCAAGTTTTCGCTCAGTTTATCATTGGCGCCCCTTAAAAAGGATGAAATTTGCTACACGGTCAAACCCTTAAAACGCGGTATTTATGCTTATGGACAAATAAGGGTTATCATCAGTTCGCCCATGTTGGGTGTTTTTGGAAGAAGAATAAGTGCGGAGCAGCCGCATGTGGTTTCAGTATATCCCAGCTTTGTTCAGCTAAGAAAATATAGTTTATATACTTTGCAGAATATTGCAAGGTTTCATGGCTTCAAAAAGATTAGACGCATCGGTATGAGTTATGAGTTTGAACAAATTAAAGAATATGTGCAGGGCGATGATATTAGGCATATTAACTGGAAGGCAACCGGCAAAACAAAGTCGTTAAAAACCAATCATTTTACGGAAGAAAAAGCCCAGCCAGTTTATGTTGTTATTGACAAAAGCCGACCAATGAATATGGCATTTGGTGGGATGACTTTATTGGATTATGCTGTAAATGCCGGTGCTGTGGTAGCCAATATTGCATTGCAGAAAGGAGATAAAGCGGGACTTTTAACCTTTTCTGACCGTGTGGGAGCTGCACTGCGTGCCGATAGCAGTCCCGGGCAAATGGGCAGAATTATGGATGCGCTGCATGCTGAAAAATATCGCCGCACCGAAGCCGACTTTGAATTTGTGTATAATGCCATGAAGCGCGTGAGCAGTGGACGGTCGCTGATGTTTCTGTTTACCAATTTTGAAACCCTGATAGCGATGCAGCGTGTACTTCCGGTGCTTCGTAAACTCAACCGGCAACATTTACTGGTGGTGATATTTTTTAGCAATGATGAAGTAGAAAATTACGCTTATGAACCTGCCGAAAGTTTGCAAGAGATTTACAACCGAATGGTAGCCAGGCAGATGGTTGGAGACAAACGACAAATGGCTGTAGAGCTTGCCAATCATGGAATACAGAGTGTTGTGTGTAAGCCGGAAGAATTAACCATCAATACATTGAACAAATATCTTGAGCTGAAGGCCAAAGGCATGATTGGATAACATTATCGTGCATTGCCGTTTACGAACGCTGTAAATTTGAAGGGTAAAAACAACAACATGGTCATCATAACCGGATCCAACGGCCTGCTGGGCCAGAAACTCACAGATCTATACCTTAAACATCCGGAAACGGCTTTTATAGCAACGGGAAAAGGCCCAAACCGCCATCCCGTAAAAAACGGCTATATCTATGAGGAGGCCGATATTACCGACCATGTCGGTATGAGAGCTTTGTTGGAAAAATATAAACCCACAGCTGTTATCAATACCGCTGCCATGACCAATGTGGATGCCTGCGAGTCTGACAAGGCAGGCTGCGATGCTATGAATATCGATGCAGTAGAAAATCTGGCAAAACT
>RGEC01000053.1 GCA_009918425.1 Bacteroidota bacterium | reverse complement strand
GGCCATATAGGTCAGCGTGTAAATTCCTGTTGAATCAGAATTGCGGATAACAACGTTATTCAACCCGGTTGCCCCAACGTAACCAGTACTGTTGTTGGTACTGTCGGTGCCGTTTTCGTTGCCATCTTTCAGGCTTTTTTGAAGAGTACTGAATTCTTCGCGTGCAGTGGCCAGTTTTTTCAGGATAATTTCTTTGAATTCCTGTAATTCATTGTCGCTGTAGCGGGTTTTTTCCATAGTCGGTCAGATTAAGTTTGGTGGGTTATTGGGCTTTTACGAGTTTGAGCTTGGCGATGTATTCCTCTATCTCAATGGCCTCTCCGTCTGTGCTGCTGTCAAAAAGAACATCATCGGCAAGCGTTTCCGTGCAAATATACGATTTAAATGCGCGTATACTTTCTTCCAGTTCCTCAGGACCTGAAAAGTGCAATATAATGCGGTCCGTTACTTCCAGACCCGAGTCTTTACGCAGGTTCTGAATGCGGTTTACCAGCTCTCTGGCATTTCCCTCCTGTTTCAGTTCGGGGGTAATATTCACATCCAGCGCCACCGTCAGGGCTCCTTCGGTGCTTAGCAGCCAGCCGGGCATGTCCTGGGTAAGTATTTCTACATCGGCGAGTTCAAGTTCAAATTGGCGGTTACCCAAATCCACATTCAAAATGCCTTGTTTTTCCAGGGTTTGAATTTGCTCGGCCGAGAAGCTTTGTGCGGCCTGTGCCATCTGTTTCATATCTGCCCCCAGCTTGGGCCCCAGGGTTTTGAAATTGGGTTTTATTTTCTTTACAATCAGGTTGTTGTCTGCCGATAGTGTCTGAATTTCCTTCACATTTACCTCGGCCAGAAACAGCGCAGCTATGTGGTTAAGGCGTTTACCGAAGGTCTCATCCAATACCGGAATCATCACCTTCTGCAGCGGCTGACGCACGCGTATTTTCTCCTTTTTACGCAGTGAAAGTACCATACTGCTTAGTTGCTGAGCAATCTGCATGGTTTCTTCCAATTCGGTGTCAATCCGGGATTGATCTGCCGGCTGCATGACAGTGAGATGCACACTTTCTTCGGCCTTTTCGGTGGTAGTAAGGCTTCGGAATAACCAGTCGGCGAAGAACGGGCTCAGCGGACTCATGAGCTGTGATACTGACAGCAGGCACTGATACAGGGTTTCATAAGCCGCCTGTTTGTCTTCGTTCATATCGCCGCGCCAGAAGCGCTTGCGCCCAAGCCGCACATACCAATTGCTCAGATCATCGCATACAAATGATTCAATAGCCCTGCAGGCGCGGGTGGGATCGTAGTCATCCATGGCTTCCTGCACGGTTTGTATCAGGCTGTTTTTGCGGCTGATTATCCAGCGGTCCAGTTCTGGAAGATCTTTATGCGGGATGGCTTTACCGGCATCGTACACAAATTGGTCAATGTTGGCATACAGGGCAAAGAATCCGTAGGTGTTGTATAGCGTGCCGAAGAATTTGCGCTGTACTTCTTCTACCCCGGCGATGTCGAATTTCAGGTTGTCCCAGGGCGGGGCGTTGGTTACCATGTACCATCTTACGGCATCGGCGCCGTATTTGGCCACAGTAGTAAAAGGATCTACCGCATTGCCATGGCGTTTGCTCATTTTGTTGCCGAACTTGTCCAAAACCAGGCCATTGGCTATGACGTTGCGGAAAGCTACGCGGTCGAATAATAATACGGCAATAGCATGCAGGGTAAAGAACCATCCGCGGGTCTGGTCTACACCTTCTGCGATGAAATCGGCCACTTCGTTACGCTCATAGAGTTCCTGGTTTTCAAACGGCCAGTGCCATTGTGCCATGGGCATCGCGCCACTGTCGAACCACACGTCAATAAGGTCAGTTTCGCGCTTCATGGGTTTGCCCGAATCACTCACCAGGGTAATATAGTCTACGTAAGGGCGGTGCAAATCGAGTTTTTCGCGGTCAATGGATTGCTGCAATCCTAATACTTCATTCGCCTTGGTTATTTCTGCATGCAGTTCATCAATGCTGCCGATGCACTTCATTTCCGTGCCATCTTCCGAGGTCCAGATGGGCAGGGGTGTTCCCCAGTATCGACTTCTGCTGAGGTTCCAGTCGACCAGATTTTCCAGCCAGTTGCCAAACCTGCCTTCACCCGTGCTTTTGGGCTTCCAGTTGATGGTTTTGTTCAGTTCCACCAGTCGGTCTTTCAGTGCGGTGGTTTTGATAAACCAACTTTCCAGCGGATAGTAGAGAATGGGTTTATCGGTCCGCCAGCAGTGGGGATAGCTGTGCTCGTATTTTTCTACTTTAAATGCCTTGTTTTCCTGTTTAAGCTTGATGGCAATGCGCTCATCCACGCTCAGGTATTTGTCGCGACCCTGCCTGGTGCGTTCTGCCTCTTTCTCCTCATCCGTCAGAAATGCTTCTTTCACAAATTCTCCGGCAAAGTCGGTAATTTCCTCTGTGAATCGGCCTTTTCTGTCAACCGGAGTAAGGTTTCCAATGCCATTTTCCCGTGCAGTTTTAAAGTCATCGGCACCGAAACTGGGGGCGATGTGCACAATACCTGTACCGTCCTCGGTGCTCACAAAATCTGCGCAAACTACCTTAAAGGCATCTCCGGATTCGGGCTGTATGTAGGGCAAAAGCTGTTCGTAGCTTTTGCCTGCAAGGTCTTTGCCGGTGCAGGTGGAAATGTGTTTCCATGGCAATATTTTGTCGCCGGGTTTCCAGCTTGTAAAATCTGCATTTTCACCTTCGGGCTGAAAATATTTGCCCGCAAGGGCTTTGGCAAGGGTAACGAATTGCTGCTTTCCTGTATAGGGGTTCAGTGTTTCCAGCTGCACATATTCTATACGCGCACCCACAGCCAGTGCCGTGTTTCCGGGCAGGGTCCACGGGGTGGTGGTCCAGGCCAGAAAATAATGGTTTTCCGTACCTTGCTCTTTAAACTGAGCCACAATGGTGGTGTCCTTCACCATTTTGTAGGTGCCGGGCTGGTTGAGTTCGTGGCTGGAAAGCCCCGTGCCTGCGGCGGGTGAGAATGGCTGAATGGTATATCCTTTATAGAGCAAACCCTTGTTGTGCAGCATTTTAATCAAATGCCAAAGGGTTTCAATGTAGTTGTTTTCGTAGGTGATGTAGGGATTCTGTAAATCTACCCAATAGCCGATTTTGCGGGTCAGGTCATCCCACACATCTTTAAACTTCATCACATCCTTACGGCACTCGGCATTGTACTCCTCTACGCTGATTTTTACCCCAATATCTTCTTTGCGGATACCCAGTCGTTTTTCAACCTGCAGTTCTATGGGAAGGCCGTGGGTGTCCCATCCTGCCTTGCGTTCTACGCGATAACCCTGCAGGGTTTTGTAGCGGCAGAAAATGTCTTTGATGGCGCGGGCCATCACGTGGTGAATGCCTGGCATGCCGTTGGCGCTGGGCGGACCTTCAAAAAAGGTGAATGCCTTGTCGGCAGGGCGGTTTTGTATGCTTTTTTCAAAAATGCCGTTTTCTTCCCAGAATGCAAGGATTTCGGCCTCAATTTCGGGCCAGTTCATCTGTTTCAGCGTAGGATACATAGTTCTGAGTAGGCAGTTTGGATAAACTGCAAAAATACGATTTTCCGTTGGATGCGGCTATCTTAATACATCAATAATGCCAGCGCCTCGGCAATATTGCCTTCCGAGACAAGAATTTTGGCGTTTTCTTCCCTGTTTTCCGGGCCAAATTTTTCTTTCGTCTGATGCTGCAAAGCAACGTCAGGCCAGCCGGGAAGTGCTGCGAGCATTCCCACATCGTTGGCGCTTAAAATCCGACTGTTTTTAATGAAATCGGGCAGTGCATCGTAGCCTATGGTGGCCTGCATGGGCTGGGCCAACTGAAATAGGGAATCGGGTGTTGTGCGGCAATACCAACTTCCGCCCATTCTGCCAACCAGGTCTATTCTGGTCTGGTCTATTTTCCCATCAGCGCCAATAAAATCCTTATTGATATGGATTTTCAGCACCTCTGCCATCACCAGGTTTCCGGCACCGCCGCCGATTCCGAATTCCTTTATTTCCATCACTCGGCATTCCATTTGGACAGGGCTTTCCTTCACGCGCAGCGGTTTAACAAGATCTGAGGCAAGTGGTGTAAACCCGGCTTTTTCAAACTCACTGATGCCCTTATCCCAGGGTGCGGCGGCTACATTCATTTGCTGAACCATACTGTAGGTTACCACATTCACCACCACTTCGGGCACTTCCTTCACATTCAGATAGGTGTGCTTGGGGGAGCCGTCGCGGCCGCTGTTATTGGGAGCAAATACCAGCACCGGCGGATTGGCGCTCACCACGTTGAAAAAGCTGAACGGCGCCAGATTGGGACTGCCGTTGGTATCGATGGTGCTGGCAAAGCAAATGGGCCTCGGACCTACGCTGCCCAGCAGATACTGGTGCAGTTGGGGAAGGGCGGTTTCTTTGGGGTTGATGGTCAGAAAATCCATGTTGGCAATTATTTAAGGGTGTGCCCCATTTTATTTTTTTTGGTGGCCAGGTAGCCGGCGTTGTGCGGATTGGGTTCTACTTCCAGCGGCACATTTTCGATGATTTCCAGTCCATATCCAATCAGTCCGGTGCGCTTGCGTGGGTTGTTGCTCATGAGTTTCATTTTGCTTACCCCAAGATCCCTGAGTATCTGCGCTCCCACACCATAATCGCGCTCGTCCATTTTGAAACCCAGCTGCAGATTGGCTTCTACGGTATCCAGGCCCTGCTCCTGCAGTTTGTAGGCTTTGAGCTTGTTTAACAGCCCAATCCCACGTCCCTCCTGATTCATATACACAATAACTCCCTTGCCTTCTGCTTCTATTTTTGCCATCGCTTTTTGTAGCTGTTCACCGCAATCGCAACGGCAGGAACCGAAAATATCGCCGGTGAGGCAACTGCTGTGAACCCTTGTCAGGATGGCTTCTCCGGGCTCCCAGCTGCCTTTAATCAAGGCCAGGTGTTCCTGATCGGTATTGCTTTGTTTATAGGCAACCAGTTCAAAATCACCGAATCGCGTTGGCATATCCACGCTGATTTCTCTGCGGATAAGGGTTTCGTGTTGAAGGCGGTAGCGAATCAGGTCTTCAATACTGATGATTTTCAGATCCCATTTTTTGGCAACTTCAATCAAATCGGGCAGGCGGGCCATGCTGCCATCTTCGTTCAGGATTTCTACGATACAGCCCGCGGGCTCAAATCCTGCAAGGCGCGAGAGGTCAATGGCCGCTTCGGTATGTCCGGCTCGTCTGAGAACCCCTTCTGCTTTGGCTTTCAGCGGAAAAATGTGTCCGGGTCTTCCCAGGTCTTCTGCTTTGGTATTGGGATCAATCAGTGCCTGAATGGTTTTGGCGCGGTCGTGGGCGCTGATGCCGGTTGTGCAGCCATTTCCGAGTAAATCTACCGAAATGGTAAAGGCAGTTTCATGGGTAGCCGTATTGGAACCCACCATCATGCCCAGATTCAGCGAATCGCAGCGCTCTTCTGTTAAAGGAACACAGATAAGTCCACGACCCTCCTTGGCCATGAAGTTTACCAGTTCCGGGGTCATGTTGCGGGCGGCGGTCAGAAAATCGCCTTCATTTTCGCGGTTTTCATCGTCTACCACTATTACCACACGTCCACGGCGGATGTCCTCAATGGCCTCTTCTATGCTGTTTAAGGTGAATTCGGGCATGTATCTTGGTTTAGAAAAAATTGTTTTGCCTGGGCTTTACAAATTCACTGCAAAGTTCGTTAAAATGAATGAGTTTAAGTTTACCAGGACAGCAAATCTTCCAAAGCGGCCTGCACTTTGACTGCGGAGGGTAGCATTTCGGCTTCCAGTCCCATGTTTAGGGGAACTGCAGGCAAATCGGCCGAGCCCATCGTTTGCACCGGAGCATCCAGTTGTGCAAAGCAATGCTGGGCAATGCGTCCGGATAACGCTTCGGCAAAAGAATTGCGCAAGGTTTCTTCGGTCAGCACCAGCACTTTACCATGTTTTTTCACGGTTTCAAAAACCAGTTTTTCGTCATAAGGTGCCAGGGTGCGCAGGTCGATAATTTCTACCTGCCCCGGGAATGCTTTGGCTGCAGACATGGCCCAGTAAACACCCATTCCATAGGTGATTACGGCACAGGTTTCACCACGGTTTAGGGCATCGGTGCTGCAATCCAAGGCTACCCGGCCTTTGCCAAACGGAATCACATAATCTTCATCGGGCTCTGGGGTTTTGGCAGATTCGGTTCCGGCAACTTTGCTCCAGTAAATGCCTTTATGTTCAAACATTACCACCGGATTGGGATCATACCACGCTGATTTCATCAGGCCTTTCATGTCAGCTGCATTGCTGGGATAGGCTATTTTAATTCCCTTAATGGGTAAAATACTGCTTTCTACGGTACCGCTGTGATAGGGCCCCCCACCGCCATAGGCGCCTGTGGGCACGCGGATTACGGATGCTACAGGATATTTGCCGTTACTCAGGTAGCAGGATTTGCTGAGCTCTTCCACCAACTGGTTCACCCCCGGCCATATATAATCGGCAAACTGTATTTCCACAATGGGTTTGCAGCCCACGGCACTCATGCCTGCCGTACTTCCTACTATATAAGCTTCTTGTATTGGGGTATTAAACACCCGGTGGTCGCCGTATTTCTGGGCGAGGGTGGCCGCTTCACGGAAAACGCCGCCCAGACGTTTGCCTACGTCTTGTCCATATAACAACGCATCGGGGTTGTTTTTCAAAATTTCATCCACTGCATACAAAGCGGCATCCACCATGATAATCGGTTCTTTGCCTGCGGGCTCGCGAACCCCTTTTTCTTCGGTAATGGGTGTGGGCGCAAACTCATGCAGGTAAAGCATGTCAGGTGTGGGATCGGGAGCGGCTTTGGCGCGCTCAAAATCATTCAACGCAAGCTTTTCGGCCTCCTCAGCCATCGCCTGCAGGGCTTCTTCCTTTTCTCCCAGGTTCAGCAACAGCATTTTCAGTTGTGGCAGCGGATCCATTCTTTCGTGCTCTTCCATGTCGTCGCGGTACCATTCACTTCTCACGCCACTGGTATGGTGTCCTAGCAAAGGAACTTTCACATGCACCAGCATGGGAGCCCGGCTTTGGCGCACAGACTGAATGGCTTTCTCCATTTCTGTGTAGCACTGCACAAAATCGCTGCCGTTAATTCTGAGTCGGCGCAAGCCTTTGAAGCCAAGGGCATATTCAAATGCATCCATGGCGCGCATCTCATTACCGCTTGCGCTTATTCCCCAGTCGTTATCCTGTACCAGATACAGAATCGGCAATTTATGCAAAACTGCCATCTGAAAAGCCTCTGCCACTTCTCCTTCGGTAACACTGCCATCACCCAGGGAGCAAAGTACGATAGGCTTTTCTGCGCCTTTTAGCAGTCCCTGCTTTTCGAGGTATGATATGCCGTGTGCAGCGCCTGTGGCGGGAATAACCTGCATGCCGGTAGCACTGCTCTGGTGTGGGATTTTGGGTTTATCGGGTCTTTTTAAGGAAGGGTGTGAATAATAACTTCTGCCACCGCTGAAAGGATCGTCGGCTTTGGCCAGCAATTGCAGCATAAGTTCGTAGGGTTCCATACCTATGCCCAGCAACAGGCTTTCGTCGCGATAATATGGATAAGCAAAATCGATAGACTTCAGGTGCCAGGCGGTTGCCAGCTGAATGGCTTCATGACCTTTGGAAGTGCTGTGCACGTATTTCGTTATAGGCCGGTTATCGTCGTAGATACGCGCCATGGCCCTTGCGGTGCACATGGTTTTCCAGGCGAGAAGTAGGATGTCTTTGCTGACCATGAAAGCGGCGCAAATATAGGGTCTAACTTCCTCAATCAGGGCTTGTGAGATTGTAAAGTTGCAATTTCCAAAACTTCCCTATATTGCAACTTTATTCAACCTTTCATGAGAATACTTTTACTCACTTTTCTCACTGTTTGTACCGGAATATCAGCCTGGTCGCAAAGCTTATCGGGCAAGGTTATTGATAAAGAAACCCGCCTTGGTGTTCCTTTTGCAAACCTTACCTGGCGCGGCGGAGCAGCCACAACAGACAGTGCCGGTTCTTTTAGAATAGAGCTCAAAGGTGCAAAATCTGTGTTGGTAACAGCCTTGGATTTTCAGGAAATGACCTACAGCGTGAGCAGTGCCGCCGTAACCGAGGTTTCTATTGAGATGGAATCGGTAGCCAAAGGCGTGGGACAAATAACTGTGAGTCACAGCAGGCAGAAAGAAAAACTCCGCGAAAGCCCTGTTACGGTGGAAAGTTTGAATGCTAAAGCTATTAAAGAAACACCGGCAAGTGATTTCTATGAAGGGCTGGGACATTTGCGTGGCGTGGATGTTACCGCGGCGAGTCTGGGTTTTCGTATCGTAAACACCCGCGGATTCAACAGTACCAGTCCTGTGCGCAGTTTGCAACTCATAGATGGGGTAGACAACCAGGCGCCCGGATTGAATTTTTCTTTGGGAAATTTTCTGGGAGCCAATGAGTTGGATGTTGCCAATACCGAAATTGTGGTGGGTGCCAGCAGCGCCTATTATGGTCCCAATGCCTTCAATGGCGTAATTAACATGACCACCAAAGATCCCTGGAAACACCAGGGTTTAACCGCCCAGGTAAAAGTGGGTGAAAGGCAGCTGGGACAGGTGATGTTGCGCTACGCCAAAGCATACAAAAACAAAAAAGGCAGGGAAGTATTTGCTTTCAAAACAGGATTGAGTTACATGCGTGCCTATGACTGGGTGGCAGACAATTACGACCCCACGCTGGACAGCAAAGCCGGCAGAAGCAACCCGGGCGGATACGATGCAGTGAACCGCTATGGAGATGAGGTTTTTGGCACCGCAGCCAACGATCAGGTTTCTATGGAAAGCCGTCGCAGAACACCCGGTTTGGGGGCTTATTACCGCGATGGATATAATGAGATAAACCTGGTAAATTATAATACAAGAAACCTAAAAACCAATCTGGTGCTGGCTTACAAGGTTAATAGCCGAAATGAAATTCAGTATGGTTTTAACTTCGGTACCGGAACTACGGTGTATCAGGGCGATAACCGCTACAGCCTGAACGACATTTTGTTTTTCCAGAATCGCCTGGAATGGCTGGGCAAAAAAGGACACCTGCGGTTTTATGCCACGAATGAGGATGCAGGTAGAACGTATGATGCGGTTTTAACAGCATTTTTGATGCAAGGCAATTCCAAGCCCGGCGGATACTGGTTTTCAGATTATCAGAATTACTGGCTGAACAATATTACAAACAAGGTTAAGGGCCTTCCCGGATACAGCCAACTTGGGACTTTCATACCGGGATTACCCAACTACAACCCCAACTGGGCATCTGATCAGGATGTTTTATTACAAAAGTATTCCGATAGTTTGTTTAGGTGGCATGCCCAAACACGAGCCCAGGCAAATAAGGCTGCTAACTATCAGGGTTTGACCTACCCCGATCCCTATTTTGACCGGTTTGTACCCGGCACACCGGAGTTTGAGGCCAAGAAGAAGGAAATTACCGAAACCTACAGCTACAGCCGTGAAGGAGGCCCTGTTGGATCTCGTTTTTTTGATAAATCTGCCCTATACCACCTAACCGGCGAGCGGAGGTTTACCGTTCAGAAGTGGAAATTTACTACCGGTTTCAGTGCCAGGATGTATGCGCCCAATTCCAATGGCACCATTTTCCTGGATACAGGTAATTCCCGCATTACCAATTCAGAAGCCGGTGCATACGGAGGTTTTGAGCGCAGACTGTGGAACAACCGATGGAAAATCAATGCCACGGCGAGGGTAGATAAAAACCAGAATTTCCCGTTCCTGTTTTCTCCAGCGGCCTCCATCATTTACAGCAAAGACAAACGCAATACCTGGAGAGGCAGTTTTAGCAGCGCCATTCGCAACCCTACCTTGCAAGATCAATATCTGTATTACAATGTTGGCCGTGCTATCCTTCTGGGCAACAAAAACGGTGTGAAAAATGTATGTGAGGTAAACAATTTTCTGGATTACCTGAATACGTTGAATCGGGATACCCTGAAACCCTTTGATATTGATCCTATCCGGCCTGAGAGTGTTAAAACCGGGGAAATCGGATACAAAGGGGCGCTGATGAATGGCAAACTCATGGTAGATGCCGGTTATTATCTCAGCTATTATACCAATTTTATCGGCTACCGAGTGGTGGTGGATGTTGCGTTTGATACCTTTTCGCCATTTCCAAAAGCCCAGGCTTATCGCGTAGCCTCCAACAGCAAGGATGTAGTGAGTACACAGGGTTTTTCTGCCGGCGCTAACTATTTCTTTGCCAAATGTTTCATGGTGGGCGGCAACTGGAGCTGGAATGTGCTGGACAGGCGCGGAAGCACCGATGCACTCATACCCGCATTTAATACCCCCCGCCACAAATTCAACGTGATGTTTGGAGCATCTGACATGAAAAAAGAATTTAATTTTATGGGCAAGTCAATGTCTGTTAAAAATGTAGGCTTCAATATCAACTTTAAATTCGTGGAGGGCTATCGTTTTGAAGGGTCTCCTCAGTTTACCGGCGATGTTCCTTCCTACTGGATGCTGGATGCCCAATTCAATAAAGTGATTCCCAAATGGAAATCTACCCTTAAAATCGGGGCTTCCAATCTCACCAACAACATGGTATTTCAGGTTTATGGAGGTCCAAGAATTGGCAGAATGGCTTATGTGAGCCTTACTTTCGAACCCTGAAATTCATAAAATTCTAAAAAATTAACTACATTCGCAACCAACTAAATCTTTTCAATACATGAAAAAACTATTACTTTCAGTTTCCACCCTGCTTTTGGCTGCAGCTTCATTTGCGCAGATTAA
Organism: Bacteroidota bacterium; assembly: GCA_009918425.1. Taxonomy (GTDB): domain Bacteria; phylum Bacteroidota; class Bacteroidia; order NS11-12g; family UBA955; genus RGEC01. Next base: position 1,050 of record RGEC01000053.1, on the reverse strand, counting down.
GTACGTGGATCCCATCTATGCAGAAAGCACCGTTCAGGTTACCAAGAACGTGAATTATGCAACACACATCTCCATTTTGCCGGTACTTTCCGGTGGCAGCCCTGCCCCTGAAAACCTCACTATGGATGTCTACAGCTCTTCGGGAAACACCGACGCTAAAAAGCCTCTGGTGATTTTCCTGCACACAGGAAACTTCCTGCCTCGCTATGTGAACAACGGTACTACCGGTGCCCGCGATGACAGCGCTACTGTAGCTTTCTGTAAGAAACTTGCCCAGCGCGGTTATGTGGTAGCCTCTATGAGCTACCGCCTGGGATGGAACCCCACCAGCCCCGATGAAAACGTACGCCGCGAAACCATCATCAACGCTGCTTACCGCGGTGTTCAGGATTTGGCTGCCTGCGTTCGTTTCTTCAAAAAAGATGCAAAGACCACAAACACGTACTCTGTTGACTCTACCAAGATTGCCGTTGGCGGTCAGGGTACCGGAGGATATGTGACTTTGGCGTATGCTACCCTGGATCGTCAGGCTGAAATTCGCCTTGAGAAGTTTTATAATGTAAACGCCAAGCGCTGGATGGTTCAGGATAGCTTGTTGATGGGTGACCGTCTGGGATTCAAAATTCCTGGTACTACCGGTGCCATGGTAGTAGAAAACCACAAAGGCTACACCTCTGATGTAGCTATCGCCTTCAACATTGGTGGAGCACTTGGTGACAGCAGCTGGCTCGAAAAAGGCAGCCTGCCCATCATCAGTGTTCATGGTATTCAGGATCCTTTTGCACCCTACAAACTCGGTGTGGTTAGTGTTCCCGGAACCAACCCTCCTTTGAACGTAATTGACGTGTCCGGCAGCTACGATGTAATGGAGCGCACCAACAAATATGGCAACAATGCTTCATACAAAGGCAAGGTAATGGATGCATACACCATTGAGGCAAACAAACTCAACAAAGGTCTGGACGGCTTGTTCCCGATTGCCGGTGCGGCCAATGGTTCAGGTCCTTACGAGTGGTGGGATACTGCCGCTATCAAAGCACTGGGTATTCC
>RGEC01000052.1 GCA_009918425.1 Bacteroidota bacterium | reverse complement strand
CGAATCGTAGTTATAAGTGTGTCATTCAGCGGATTCTGGTCTTGCCCGCTGCTAATGCGAACGCGCAGCGTGTAAATGCCTGAATCTGGAAGCAAGAGGTCTTTCAGTACCACTTTTTTCTCCATTTTGGCCAGGTTTAGGGTATCGAAACGGAATGACTGACTGATAATGTTATTGTTTTTACCGAGCACTTCGGCGGTGGTGCGCACAGGTCCCAATGCCTGTCTTGCATTCGAGGCGAGTGTGGTATGCACATCAAAAAAGGTTTCGCGTGCATATACTTTTTGTCCGGCAAAAGGCGTGTCAATACTCATAACCCCGGCATCTTTACCAATCACAACGGTAAAAGTAGCCAGTGCTGTATCGTTTTTTCGGTTTACATCCGAAGCGTAATTGGTGTAGGCAATAACCCTGTAGGTGCCTGCATTAACCGGATTCAGGGTTTTTATCATAACAAAATCAAGCATTTGACTTGTATCAAGTGACGTGGTTTTGATGTCTTGATAAATGCGGTTTTTTCCATACCACACCTGAAATACAAATGGAACGGCATCGGTGTTTTTCACAAAACCCAGATTGGCAATACGCATTTGGGGTGCATGGGGTCCTGTTCCAATCAGTAGGGTGTCTTTGCTTGTTGGGAAACCTACCGACACTGTGCTGTAATCATAAGGGTTTCCTACAAAAAAGTCCTGTATAATGCTGTCATTGATTTTCACATAATCCTGAGGATGATACACTTTAAAAACAGCCCTGTAAATGCCCTTTTTCTGGGGGGTAAAACTTCGTGGCATGCTTACCACATAGCCATCTTTACCGGCCAGTGGATACACAAACGTGTCTCGGAAAACCGAAGTGGTGTAGGCAGAGCTGATGCGAACCGTAAGCCTTGCCGCACCAATATTGAGTAAGCCATCATTATATACGCGGGGCTTCAGGGTTATGGGTTTTGCCACCGGATAGAAAAAGTTCTTCATGGGAGAGGCCACACTGTCAACCCCAAGATCGTAAGATTTCATTACAAAAACACTCACTTTTTGGGTGTCGTTAAGCGGTTGCTTATCTCCGGTCATTTCAGTAGTGAACATTACCGTAAGCCTTCCTGTATCGGTGCAACGGTATGTCGGCCAAGAAAGTATTTTACTCTGAAATTTGGGAAGACTGAGGTTGTTGGTTTTATCATAAACCACCTTGGTGCCCTTAATAATTCTGCAGCGGGCATTGAACGACACAGTATTGTCATAACCGGGGTTCTGTATGGTGGCAACAGGCATGAATGTATCCCGCATATATTCATATATAGCGCCTGAATATGGATCAAAGACCGATGAAACCATAACATCTTTTTTTACCCCAACAAAGAATTTTCGGGTAGCCGTATCATTATCATTAATGAAGTCTCCTTTGGCAGAAACAATGATTTTTAGCAGATGCTCTCCATAGTCATTGGGGTAGAATTTCTTAGGGAAGGTATAGGTTCTGCGGCGTCCGGCTGACATGGTGTCGCGCAGGGTTTGCCGGTAAACCAGTTTGCCAAACACGCTGATTTCACAGCGAATGCTGAAACTGTCTTTCATGTTTTTGGCCCCGATATTGGCAATGGTTCCTTTTGGAGCCATGGTATCCATGGTAAAGCGGTCTATGCTGTCTTTCGGAAAATCGGCTGATACGGCTGTCAGGTCAGTATCACCCTGCAAACGGGGCTCTATAATAAATTTAAAGGGTGCATTGGGTGCAAAATCAACCCAGTTGGTATCGCCGGTAGGCGTAGCATAGAAAAATGTATTGGGTCTTACCGGATTTTCTTCCTGATAGCCAAAAGCCACGTTGGTGGTACCCAGCTGTCTGACACCCACATAGAAAGTGCCGTTTACCGAAACAGGGCTTGTTAGGTCGAGGATATAGTTTCCTGCGACAGTGGCAAGCGTATTGCTCTGATACAGGAGTTTGCCCGGTCTGCCACGGCGACCTGTGTTATCCCAGATTCCCACCCGGAAAGAGCGTCCGGCCACTGCGAATGCAACAGTCACCTGATTAATGGCCTTGCTTTTGTTAGAGAAAAAACGTGCCACAAAATCGCCGGTTGCACCGTTAAAACCAATGCCGCCGGGTGCAGGAGGAAGCGTCACATCGCGGTAACTGTAAATATTTTCATTGTTTTGGCGGTAACTGCGTACGATATTGTTGCTGCTGTTGTTGTCGACGGTTATAGCCAAAACGGTGTCCAGTCCTTTTTTTGATGGTGCCAGGCTTGGCAAGTTGATAAATGCCTGAGCGCCGCGGGAAAGGTTATAGGTTGTGCTGTCAGTGCCTGTGTTGGTTCCTTTGAGCAAGGTTTTTATTTTGGCACTGTTAAGGTTTTTCTTACCCACGTTGCGCACCAGCAGTTTCACACTGTCAGGGTTACCCAGCGGAACGGGCAATTTACCTAAGGTGTAGAGTTTAATGGCAGCAGCGTCGAAATCAAAACGGGGATAATTGAAAATTACGGTGGGATGGTAATCAGAGGAAGTACCCAGGCTGTCGGTCAGTGGCCATCCGGTGAAGCCTTTTGCCTGATTGGCAGAATATCCGGTTATGCTGGTACTGCTTTCAAAATAAAAATTAACGGTTCCGGGTTGTGTAACACTTTGCGAAAACTCCACCAGCACTACGAGATTGTCGCCTTTGGTGGTATCGAATACATATTTGCGCAGTGAAAAAGGGAAACGATAGAATTCCTCATTTGATCCCAGGTCATTGGCAGGGATAGATCCGTAAACCTTTACTGCAGAGCCAGTTTCGCCTGAAAAAGAGATGCGGCCGCTGCCAAAATCACTGCGCGAAGTGTTTTTCAGCCAGATAGAAAACTGGGTTCCTGTGCCAATAGCAGCTCCTGCACTTCGTAAAAACTCCATGCTTTCCAGGCTATCGCCGTGTTTAAGGTTTCCCAAAACAGATTTTGGGAAAATGTAGGCAAATCGGCAACCATAGTTTGCACTGGTGGTTGAAACAACCATTGGGCCTGCCTGGGTACCCAGGAAATAACCTTCACCTATTTGTACAAATTGTGCAAATAGCGAGCTACTGAAAAGGAATAAAATACCGGTAACTAGTCTTCTCACAATAACAAATGTAGCAAAAAAGGTATTAAAAAGGGATAAAGTCGGACGTGTTTTGATTAAATGTGACTTTTAGCAGATGCTATAACCATTTAAAAACATTGCTCGCCACTTGTTAGGCATAACTTTGTAGTTATGAGCATCAGTAGTGAAGCTGATATTTTTTTTATGGACGGATGTGGCCGTTGTTCTCTTGGTGCAACCCCTGCCTGTAAAGTCAATACCTGGCGGGAAGAACTGGCGCTGCTGAGGGAAATTTTACTGAAAAGCGAACTTACGGAAACCCGCAAATGGGGTGTGGCCTGCTATATGCATGGAAAACAAAACGTAGTACTGCTGGGCGCATTGAAACATGGAGCAACACTAAGTTTTATGAAGGGTTCTCTGATGTCTGATCCCGAAAATCTATTACACAGTCCGGGTGAAAACAGCCAGGCAGTAAGGTACATGAAGTTTACGGAGCCGGAACAAGTGGGAGTGTTGTCAGAAATTATTATAGCCTACATACGCGAGGCTATTCGGCTTGAAGAAACCAAACAGAAAGTTACGTTTAAATCCGTGGATGATCAGGTAATGTGTGAAGAATTAGCGGGTGTGCTAAAAGCAGATGCTGAACTTAGTAAGGCGTTTTATGCGCTTACTCCCGGCAGACAAAGGGGGTATATTTTGTTTTTTAACGCCGCCAAACAGTCCGAAACACGGACAATGCGTATTGCCAAGCACAGAAATAAAATATTGCAGGGAAAAGGTATGCAGGATTGATATAGTTTTAATAAATAACCTAATTTTGATTATTTGCCATAAAAACCGAGAGATTACATGGATAAAAAGAAATCCTTAACCATAGATAATTATTTAACTCCTCACTACATACACCGCAGCAACTGGCTAAGGGCAGCGGTTTTAGGCGCTAACGATGGCATTATTTCCATATCCAGTCTAGCCATTGGTGTGGCATCTGCAGGGACGGAAAGAGATCCTATATTGCTGGCCACGGTGGCGGGGCTGGTAGCCGGGGCTCTGTCTATGGCGGCAGGTGAATACGTTTCCGTGAGTTCCCAAACCGATGTGGAACAGGCCGACATAGAAAGAGAAAAGAAGGAACTGGCAGAGATGCCCGAGGAGGAAATGCAAATTCTGGCGCAGATATATGAAAGGCGCGGACTGAAAAAAGAAACCGCCTTACAGGTGGCAAAAGAACTGACAGAAGCCGATGCGCCGGGCGCTCATATTCGCGATGAACTGGGAATTAATGAAGTGAGCCAGGCCAAGCCCATTCAGGCAGCCATGGCATCAGGCATGGCGTTTACTGCCGGCGGTATTTTGCCTTTGCTGGTAACTTTTCTCGCACCCGTAAAAGGCATGGAATATTACCTGTATGGATTTACCATTATTTCACTAATTGTGTTGGGTACGGTATCTGCCAAAACCGGAGGCTCCATTGTATATAAAGCCATTGCCCGCATTGTAATATGGGGCACACTGGCTATGGGCCTTTCGGCACTTGTGGGATATTTGTTTGGCGTGAATGTTTAAGACGTGATCATTTTAAATCTTCCACCTGAGATAATTTCACATTGAAGTTAAACCTTTCGTGCTTTTTTTCGTCTATAGTTGTAACATTGTAAATGCAAAAAATAATCCTTGGCATATTTCTGTTGCTGGTTTTTTCTACGGCTTGCAAAAAGAAAATCGGTCCGGTGCAAACTCCCGTTAACGACAGCGCATACCTAATTACCAAGACCATTGCAAACGACAGTCTGTCGGTAGATGTAGTCATAGATAAACCCAAGGGCACCTCCTTTGATGTGCTTATGGTGTTTCACGGCACCGTCACTTACGATAGCCTTATTTTGGAGGCTGCTTACAATACCCTGGATGGTTTCAAACGCATTCTGGATCGGAAAGACATGATGATTGTGAGCGTGGCCTACCCCGAAGAGAACCTTTTGTTTGGAGACAATGTGAAACACGCTGAAGCCGCCTTGCTTTGGGTAAAAAACAAGGCTGCAGCAGAACTTGGCCTCCAGATAAACAAGGTTTTTCTGGCCGGACATTCACAGGGTGGTTATGTGGTAACAAGACTGAATACGCTGCAAGAAACAAATGGGGTAATTGCCAATGCCCCGGGCCCGCTGAATCTGGTATTTCGCTGTCAGCTGGAGGAGGAAGGAAAAATCGCAAATGGCGTGGTTTGCAACCTGTTAAAAACCAAATACGGCACTACCACCGTTAATCCGGAGGCGTATCAGGCGCGATCATTGCTCAAGTTTACCAACAGCTATAAATCTGATATATTATTTGTGCAGGGTTTGGATGACAGCCCTATTCAAATGACTTCATGGCCGCTGTTCAAGCAAAAAGTAACAGATTGTACGGATTGTAAAAAGGTTCAGGTATACGAAGTAGCAGGATTTGGCCATCAGTCATTATTTGAAAATGCGGACGCCAAAGTTGAATTTAATCGGTTTATCGCGGAGCGTTAATGTTCTGACAATAATAATTCGGGTTAATCATTGCATATGTTACCGGAAGGAGAAACCCTCTGATGAACAGTTTATCAGGCTTATTCTTTAAATATCAAATTTAATACCCTGTGCCAGCGGCAATTTTCCGCTGTAATTTAAGGTGTTGGTTTGCCTGCGCATATAATTTTTCCAGGAATCACTGCCGCTTTCTCTGCCGCCACCTGTTTCTTTTTCTCCGCCAAAAGCACCACCAATTTCTGCACCGCTTGTTCCAATGTTTACGTTGGCAATGCCGCAATCACTGCCCGCCGCTGACAGAAATGTTTCTGCTTCAGAAAGACTCTCAGTAAAGATGGCACTGCTTAAACCCTGTTTTACATCATTTTGCATAGCGATGGCCTGTTCAAGGGTTTCATAAGACATAACATACAAGATGGGGGCAAAAGTTTCTTCCTGCACTATATGGTAATGATTCTGCGCTTCGGCCAGGGTAGGCTGCACATAGCAACCGCTTTCGTAGCCATCACCTTTCAACACTTTTCCGCCATACAGAATCTTTCCGCCTTCGCTTTCCAATAAGCTAAGTGCTCTGGAGTAGGCGCTTACAGCCTGTGCATCAATCAGCGGACCCATTAGGTTGGTTTCCAGCAGCGGACTGCCGATGGTAACCTGTTTGTAGGCTTTTTTCAGTTTATCAACAAAACTTTTGTATATGGATTGGTGAACAATTACACGTCGAGTGGTGGTGCATCGTTGTCCGGCTGTTCCCACCGCCCCAAACAAAACAGCGCGCAGTGCCAGGTCCTGATTGGCTTTTTCGCTAACGATAATGGCATTGTTACCACCCAACTCCAGCAGTGTTTTGCCAAGGCGGGCTCCCACCACTTCGGCAACACGTTTGCCCATGCGGGTGCTCCCAGTAGCGCTTACCAGAGCAACGCGTCTGTCTGCCGCCATTCTTTCTCCAATTTCTTTATCGCCCTGAACGATACTGAATATGCCTTCCGGCAATTTGTTAGCCATTAAAACCTTTCTAATAATGTGTTGAACAGCAGCGGCAGAAGCCGGGGTTTTTTCGCTGGGTTTCCAGATGCATACATCTCCGCACACCGCTGCCAGCATAGCATTCCAGCTCCATACGGCCACCGGAAAGTTGAAAGCAGAAATAATACCAACCACTCCGAGGGGGTGCCATTGCTCAAACATGCGGTGTCCGGGCCTTTCACTTTGCATGGTTAATCCATATAGTTGCCGGCTCAATCCCACAGCAAAATCACATATGTCTATCATTTCCTGCACTTCGCCAAGCCCTTCCTGTAGGCTTTTACCCATTTCATAGCTAACCAGTGCTCCCAGGTTCTTTTTGTTTTCGCGAAATGCCTCACCCATTTGTCGTACAATTTCTCCGCGGGCAGGAGCCGGCATGGCACGCCAGACCGGGAATGCTGCTTCGGCGCGTTTCATTACCGCTTCATATTCAGTTTCTCCCGCAAATACCAATGTGGTGATTTTTTTACCATCAACAGGGCTTATGATATCGCGTGTTCCTGTTCCCAGTGCCGTGAGCCATTGAGTTCCGGTTGAGGCGCTTTCCAGTTGCTGGGCTATTCCCAGTGCTTTCAATATGGGTTTAATGTCCATTATAATGCAAAGTTAGTGTTTATAAGGTGTTCAGCCATGATTTAAAGCAAAAAACGGCTATGATAAAGGGTTTCAAGGGTGTTAAATTCCTGAAATGCGGATAAAATGTGGATTACATCTGTATGCAAAATGATCAAAATACTTGCTATGAGGGGTTGTTCATGTCTTATTTAGCGGCACAACCTTTAAAAAATAAAATATCATGAACAAATCAGAACTCATCGACGCAATCGCAGCCGGTTCAAAACTGACCAAGGCTGACTCAGGCAAAGCTCTTGACGCCGCTATCGACGCCATCAGCAAATCTCTGAAAAAAGGTGACAGCGTAACCCTCGTAGGTTTCGGTACCTTCTCAGTAGGCAAGCGTGCTGCTCGCACCGGTCGCAACCCTCGCACCAACCAGAGCATCCAGATCAAAGCTAAGAAAGTTGCTAAGTTTAAGGCTGGCGCCACTCTGGCTGCTACCGTAAACAAGTAATTCTTACTTAAAGAAATTAAGAAGCCCGGTAATCCGGGCTTTTTTTATGTCTTGTCTGCCGGCTTATTTATGATAAGGTAAATACCGGCCAGAGAAAACAGCAGACCTACAATCATGTTCCAGGTGATGGGTTCATTTTCTACAATCCCCCATGCCACCGCCACTACAGGAATAATAAAGGTATTGGTACTGGCCACCAATGCGGTAGTGTGTTTAATCAGAATATTGAAAGCAATCATGCTAAGTGCGCTCCCCAATATCCCCAAAATAGCAAGGTAGCCCAGTGCTGTCCAGGCTTTTTCCGGAGAAGCATTCCAGTGATCCAGGATTCCCGTCATCATTAAAACCATAAAATAGAGGCTTCCCATAAAGAAAAACGGATAGGCTGTCTTCACCATAGCCGGAAGATGGCTCAATTTGTGTTTGATGAGGTTAATGTTGTATCCATACATCATGGCGGCCGCAGTAACCATTAAAACACCCAAAGGGCTTATGGACTGACCCGAATGAAATAAAAATCCGGGTGCCAGCAAAATAATGGCCCCCAGTATACCCAGTATCACTCCCATCAATCCATTGCCTGTGAATCGGTCTTTAAAGAAAATCACACCAAGCACCAAGGTAAACATAGGTGTGAAAGCGTTCATGATACCACTAAGGCCACTGGGAATAAGCGTTCCGGCAAAGCTGAATAAAAAAGCAGGAATGCCATTTCCAATGAGACCTGACATAAACAGAAAATAATAATCTCCGCCAGTTAGTTTAACATCAGCGGGTTCAACTTCCTTTCTAAAAGTACCACCCAGGCTGTATTGAAAAATCCATGGGAGTAATACCAGTCCGGCCAGAAACTGTCGCAGGCCTGCTACCTGTATGGGTTGAAATACCTCAAGTCCGCGTTTGATGAGGATGAATGAACTGCCCCAGATGCCTCCGAGCAGAACAATAAGGAATATAGGCCACCAGGATTTTTTCACGGAACAAAGGTACAGGGCACATAAGTTCGGGTAAATCCCAATATCTATCACGGATACAATATTCATTATCACCGATTAAACCTGCGTATCAATCCCAAGCGCAACGGTTATCTTACAGGTTCTGTTTTCAGTTATTTTACCGTAGATAATGATGCCGACAGTATTGGTTTTGACATGAAGTATTTTTTGCAAACCGATAGTGTTTTCTATCATGGAAGCAAACTGCGATTTACCCGCGCAGCCGATGTGCTTTTTGTGCACAAACCCGGCGGCTGGAAAGCAGGAACTGCAGACTCTCTTACTGTTTACTACCAGGGCAATCCGGCCTTGTTTGGCGGAACCGGATACTATGTTTATGATTTTCACGCCACAGCCCCTATAGTTCACACCCTCAGTCAGCCTTATGGGGCCTACTATTGGTGGCCGTGCAAACAAACGCTTTCCGATAAAATAGATTCTCTGGATATGGTGGTAAGTACCCATTCTGATTTTAAAGTTGCCGGAAACGGTGTGCTGGTAAAGGATCAGAAAATCAACGATACAACCCGGATTTTTCATTGGAAACACCGCTATCCCATTGCCACCTATCTTGTGGCTACGGCTATTACCAACTATGAAGAATTTATTCAGCACGCAAAGTTTCACAACAGGGTAGATTCGCTGCCGGTACAGAACTATGTTTTTCCGCAGAGCAAAACCGACCTGATGCGGGATGCGGAGCCCATTTTACCCATGCTGCGCCTGTTTGACAGTCTTTTTGGCGAGTACCCTTTCATGAAGGAGAAATATGGGCATGCTCAGTTTACTTGGGGCGGTGGTATGGAGCACCAAACCATGAGTTTTATGGTGAATTTAAGTTTTGATCTGATGGCCCATGAACTTGCCCATATGTGGTTTGGAGATAAGGTTACCTGCGGCAGCTGGCGTGATCTATGGCTGAATGAAGGTTTCGCCACCTATTTGACCGCTCTGAGTTATCGCTATCTGAAGCCTCGGGAAGAATGGCTGAATGTGATGCGAGATATACGCGATGCAGTAACGGGGGTGGATGACGGCAGTGTTTTCCCAAGCGATACTGTGCAAGTGAACCGCCTGTTCAGCGGACGTCTCACATACAATAAAGGCGCATTTGTGCTGCACATGCTACGTGTGAAAGTGGGGGATGTAGCCTTTTACAATGCCTGCCGTAAATACCTGAATGGCAATCCCAGAGCCTATGCATTCGCTACAACCAAAGACCTGCAGTTGCTTATGGAACAGGAATCCGGACAAAACCTGGATACCTTTTTTCAACGCTGGTATGTGGGAGAAGGATTTCCTTACCTGAATATCAACTGGGTACAAAAAGGCACTTCCATGCAGGTTACCGTGAAACAAAGACCGTCGCATCCTTCTGTGCCATTTTTTCAGGTTCCTGTACCCATTCACTTTCTGGCTAAACAGGGAGATACCTTAATAACGCTGTACCCGAATAAACTGGAGCAAACGTTTTCATTTCTACTGCCCTTTGCCGCAGATACAGCCCTGTTTGATCCGGAGGTGGAAGTACTGGCCAAAGCCTCTCTTGGCGGCATGAATCAGGACAAAACCATCAATGACTGGGTGGTTATCAAAGGCAATCCTGTTACAGGCGACAAGCTGGAACTGGTAACACTGAATATGAAGATAGATAAAATGGAAATTTTCAATATCAGTGGGCAGAAATGCCTGGAAACCGGAGCAGAATTCTTGCATAGTCCCGGAAAAAATGCTATATTTGATATCAGTAGACTGGCTGCCGGTACATATATGGTTAAAATCAACGGAACCAACCAACAAACTACCTTAAACTTTGTTAAATTATAACATGAAAAACATCCTGTTTATCCTGCTTACTTTAGGCTTTGCACTCTGTTTTCAGTCCTGCAAAAAAGATATGCCCAAACAGGAAGATCCCAAAATTCAGAAGGGGCTCACACTGACCGTTTTGCCAACCTGGGAAGGAGCCACTATGGTAACCGGCAAAATGCAGTACAGCAAGCCTGATGGCGAGGTTTTGCAATTGCGTACCTGGGGTATGATTTTGGCTAAACTGGCTTTGGTGAAAGACGACAATACACTGGTGCTGCTTGGCGATGGATATCAATGGGTGGATGTGGCCAGCGGCAGGTTGTCATTCAATTATCCGGATGCTCCCGCCGGAAACTACAAAGGCATTCAGTTTCAGTTGGGCCCGGATTCTGCCCAAAACCATGGAGACCCTACCCTATGGCCCGCCAACCATCCACTAAACGGAAACCTCACCGGCCTGCACTGGGGATGGGCCGGTGGCTACGTATTTCAGGCTTTTGATGGCGAATTTAAGGACAGTGCCTCTGCTACTGTAACGAAAGGATTCTCTTTTCATACTGCAGGCAATGCGTTCAACCAAGTGTTTTTTATGCCATTTAATTTTGAACTGGCAGGCGCACCTAAAACCGCTGTGCTGGAGTTTAAGGCAGATGAATTTTTCAAAAACCCAACAGAGCTGCATTTGAAGGATAAATCTGTTTCTCATAGCACAGGAAATGACGAAATAACCCTCATGAGCAAGCTAATAGGCAATGCAGCCGATGCGTTTACTGTTAAAAGTGTAAACTGATATGAAAAAAGGCTTTTCGGCTCTTTTTGTGATTCTGGTTGTAGCGCTGTTATTCAATGCCTGCCGCAAAGACCCGTCTCTGCCCGAAGAGAAGACCCCCTATTCTGTCACCTACATCAATCCCAAAAGCATTTTTCCGGAAAAGTATGGCATGCCGGCCTTACCCACTGATAATCCCCTCACGGAAGAGGGCGTTTATCTGGGTAGAATGCTCTTTTACGACCCGGTTTTATCCATAGACAGCAGCATTTCCTGTGCAAGCTGCCACAGTCAGGAACATGCATTTACCGATCCTAAGCAGTATTCAAAAGGTGTTTTTGGTTTAACCACCAACCGCAATGCCCAACCCTTGTTTAATTTGGCTTACAGCCGCGTTTTTTTCTGGGACGGACGTCAGAAAACCCTGCGTGAACTGGTGCTGGAACCCATTCAGGCCCACAATGAAATGGCCATGACATTGCCCTACCTGCGCAAGCGTCTTTCAGCCATTCCCCGATACCGCGATGCATTTCGCAAGGCGTTTAACAGCGAACCCGATGTGTTCAATATGACCCTTGCCATGGAGCAGTTTCTGCTTACCCTGGTGAGCAAAGACTCCCGCTTTACCCAAATGTGGCCGGGCAATTTTAATATTCTTACCCAGGAAGAAAAAACAGGTTTACAGCTGTTTAATGGT
>RGEC01000051.1 GCA_009918425.1 Bacteroidota bacterium | reverse complement strand
AGGATTGCGTGTGGTAACTGCCGAAATAGGAACACAAAGCACATTGCTTTTAGAAACAGTTTTAATATCCACAGTGGCAGTCATTCCGGGTCTGAAAGGTTGCTTTCTTCCCATCCCCAGATCGGCATAACTTTCTGGAAGGATACGCACTTTTACCACAAAATTGGTAACCTGATCGGTAAGCAGTTGGGTGCTGTTGAATTTGGCACTGTTGGCAATCTGCGTAACAAGTCCTTTGAAAACCCTGTCGGGGTAGGCATCTACCTTAATATCGGCACTGTCGCCATTTTTGATGCGCACAATGTCGTTTTCATTCACATTCACTTCTACTTCCATTACGTTCAGGTTGCTGATGCGCATGATTTCAGTGCCGGCCATTTGCGCCGTTCCTACTACACGTTCTCCTTTTTCGCTGTTCATTTGGGTAACAATACCGCTGGCCGGAGCAAATATTGAGGTTCTGCCCAGATTGCGCCTGCCTTCTTCCAGCCTGGCAGCGGCACTGGCCGTAGTGTATTTGGCTGCAAGGGCGTTTTTATCTGCAGAAATGGCATCTGCCTTGGCAACTTCATACTGCACACGCGCCTGATCCCATTCCTGTTCGCTGATAACTTTTTGTTCGTGCAGTTGCTTTTGTCTTTTGTAGTTGGACTCAGCCTGTATCAATGAAGCAGCGGCCCTGGCTTTCTGGGCTTCACTACCGGCCATGCCTGCACGCGCGTTATCCAGGTTGGCATTGAGCTGACTGATGGTGGTTTCATACAATTCCGGATTGATGCGCAACAACAACTGTCCTTGCCTCACACTGTCGCCTTCCATGACGGCCATTTCAATAATTTCACCGCTTACGTCCGCACTGATTTTTACCTCGCTTTCGGGCTGAATTTTACCACTTACACTTACTATTTCCGTAATGGTACGGTTTACAGCTTTGTCTGTGCTTACCCGCGTTTCAGACTTTCCTCCCCGGAAAATGGCAATCAGCAGAAGCAACAGTACAACTGATCCAATGGTAATCCAAACGATTTTTTTCTTTTTCATGCTTACAGTGTTAAAGGTTTGCCCAGGTAAAAATCAAGTACCATTTTTCTGAACATATATTCATACCGCACCGAGGTGAGGTTGTTTCTGGAAGTAGTTTCATTGGTTTGTGCCAATTGCAGTTCAAATACATTGGCCTGCCCGGCTTCAAAGCGTTTTTTTACAAAGTCCATATTTCTGTTCTGCGCATCTACTGCCCTGATAGCTGCCTGGTAACGTTCCATAGCGGAATTGAAATTGTTGTAAGCTGAAACAACCTCAGTGTATAAACTCTGAACCGCCCGTTCAGCACTTAGCTTTGCCCTCACTTCATCCAGACTCGCCCGTTGGGCGGTATTTCGGGCCTGAAGTTTACCATATACAGGTACTGACAAATTGAATCCCAGAGACTGCCCGAAATTGTCCTTGATTTGCTTGTTAAAATCAATGGTTTGAAGTGTGTATTGTATACTTGGCGCTTCTACAATTTCATTGGTCCCTTGCACGCGGCCAATAGGCTCAAAGCCTGATATGGTCATGGCTGAAACAGATTTGGCGTTGCTGGAATAAACCGTGCTAAGGTTGCCACCAACCGATAAAACGGGCAACATACCGCCTCTGGCAGATTTGCGGGCATATATGGCTGCTTTGTGTCTGAAAACAGCTGCCTGTACATCAGGTCTTCTTTTTATGGCACTGTCGAACAACTGCTGCTGGCCTGCCGGGTAACTTTCAGGTTTGTAGAGCGTAATTTCAGGGCGAACAATATCAAATGCAATTTCTGAAGGAAGTCTCAGGAGCATTTTCAGGTTGGTGAGTGCCAGAATTTCCTGATTGTCAGCATTGGTAAGTGCGGTCTGGTCATTGGCCTTCTGTGCCTCCAGGTTCAGCACTTGCCCCTCATTTACAACACCGGCATCAAACAATTTGCGGGTTCTCTGAAGTTGTATATCGGTATTTTTTAATGTTTCTTCAGCACTGGCTTTCAGTTCTTTGGCCTGAATAATTTGCAGGAACAGGTTGGCGACATTCAGGGCTGTGTTTTGCTCCATGTTTTTTAAGTCGCTTTCACCGGCAAGCCAAAGATATTTACTCTGTTTAATGCCATTGCGTATCTGACCTCCTGCATAAAGTACCGCACTGCTTTGCAATTGAAGATTATTGCTGCTCACGGTAGTTTGCACAAACTGGTTCGTGAAACGGTCAATGCTTCGTCCTGACTGAAAAAACTGACCTGCATTTATACTTGCATCCGGCGTAGCAGCGGCAATACTGTTTCTCCAGTTTTGTTCTGCCTGTTTTGCCGAAACGCCTGCAAGTTGAACATCGATATTGCTTTTAAGGGCTTGATCTATACATTGTTCCAGGGTCCAAGTACCGGTTTGGGCGGCGAGCACCGCAGGTGTTAAAAATCCCAGCATCCAGGCTAACGCAAACCGCATACGGCAAAAATACTGATATCTCTGCTACATAGCTATGTTTTCGGCCATATTATCGTGGAACACGTTCAATCGGTGGATAAAAGATGTATAATTATGAGTTTTTGGGTTAAAAAATTTACACAAAGGCAGTAGATTTGTAGCGCATCTGGTTTCCGATTAATGATATTTAATTGGAATGAAAAGGGAACTCCGGTGAAAAACCGGGACTGTACCCGCAGCTGTAACCCCGGCCCGCAAGGGCATCGGCATTCTTAGCCACTGTTGAAGATACCAATGGGAAGGCGCCGAATAATCAGGGGGAGTCAGAAGACCTGCCAGACGCAAAACTAAGGGCTCGCTTTCGGGAAGAAAAGCGCACTGAATTGGGGAAACCCGGTCTATTGCATTTTCATTTACGGGGCAGCATTGTGACCATGACAGGCATTTTATGCTACATATCGCTTTTGGCTACTGCCCCCGACACTTTCCCGGCAGCAGATACCGTATTTATACCGGAAAAACGACAGCAAGTCGCTTCAATAGGGAAAAACGTACTGCAATTTGAATCCGGTAGCGGAAACTTGTTGAATCAGGATCTTTCCGCTGCAGGCATCAGTATAAGACAATATGGTCCTTCCGGTATAGGTACACTGAGTCGCCGTGGTGCCGATCCTTCACAGCTACAGATTCTTTGGAACGGCATTGTGCTCAATAATCCCATGTTGGGCATGACAGATTTAGGGTTATTGCAAAATGATGCGTTGTCCCGTATTGTCCTTACCGAAGGTGGAAGCGGTTCATTTTACGGCAGCGGGAGTGTTGGCGGAACCTTGTCTATGCAACATAACGCACCTGAAAAAACCGGCGAATCAGTTACTGCCTCTGTAACTTCGGGCAGCTTTGGCCGTTTGCAGGCAAATGCCGATTGTCGCATCAAAAAAAGCAATGGTTTTTTTATTTGGGATAATCAATGGCTTCACGTTGATAATGATTTCCCGTATACAATAAAGAATTCAGATAATGTAAGGATGCAATTTGCTGACCGAGAGCAGCGTAAGAGCCGAATTTCTACCGGTTTGCACAATAAAAAATGTGATGTGGCACTTCATGCAGAATGGCAAAAAGGAGACCGCGGGCTGGGAACATCGGCAGGCAGTACTACATCTCTGGGTCGGCAATCCGATGAAAATAAACGGGTTGTTCTTCATTCGAATTATCAGTCAAGCAAGGTAAAATGGGTGCAAAGGCTGGGTTTTATTCAGGATAATTTTATTTTTCAGCCGCCGGCAAATCAGATAAAGGACAGCAGCAGGTCTCAGAGTCTTCAATATCAACAGGAATGGCACTTTTCGGCAGGTAGCTGGAACATAATTACAGGAGCTGAATTATGGCATGCTTCAGGAAAAACAAGGTATTACCACCAACCTGTACGACAACTATTTCCTGCTCAGTTTCTTTCCCTGTTCAGGCAAAGCCGAAAATACCGGATAGCAGCCAGCAGCCGCTGGGAGTGGCATGAGCAAATTTCTGTAAATTCGATTTCAGCTGAGTACGCCCTGGGTAAGGTTGTCAACCTGAAAAGCAGCGTCAACAGCAGTTTTAGGCGTCCAACCCTAAATGATCAATTCTGGAGTATGGGTGGTAACCTAAACCTGAAGTCCGAAAAAGGAGGCAATGCAGAAGCCGGACTTGCGGCAAAATGGAACCACGGGCCTGTGAAAACAAATATCTCCGCTACTGTGTGGGCTAGATTCCTGAATAATCCAATCGTATGGCTGCCTGATAACAATATTTGGTCGGCTTCCAATATGCAACGGGGTGAATATTACGGAGCACAGTTTACAGCCGTCATTTCCGGTGTAGCCGGTTTGTGCACATGGGAATGGCATAACGCTGCAGAATTGTGTCGTGCCAATATGGTCAAAAACGATATTAGATTCAATGCGCTTTTTGTTCCGCGATTTTCAGGTGCAAGTTTGTTGAAACTTCACCACAGCCAGTGGTTCCTAAATATCGGTTGTAACTGGCAAAGTATGCGCTATACAAGCACCGACAACCTTAGCACTTTACCCGGGTACGGTCTGCTGTCTCTGCAAACAGGCAGGAACATTTTGTACCGACAGCATATTATGGCATTTTCATCCGGCGCCGACAACATCCTCAATCAAAGCTACGAGGTAATGCCGGGAAGGCCTATGCCACTTCGCAGTGTATGGCTCAAAATCAATATTCACATTAATAAAACCAACTAAAAAATGAATAAAAAAACAACATTTTCTTTTGCCATTCTTTTCAGTTTTGCAATCTCAACGAACGCCCAGGTTTCAGAGGGCTTTGAAAATGCTATTACAGATACCGTAAAGGTTCTTAACGGTAGCAACGGTAGTAGTTTTCATTATTTTAATACCGGCGAAATGACCTTTCCCGTAAATTGGGACTCGGCTTTCCAGTATTGGGCAAGCGGGTGGGCTTTGTCAAAAACCAACTACAATACTGTTGAACCCCCGGATTATATCAAGCATCTGTATGCGGCTGCCCCGGGTTTGGGTGCAGAAAACAGCAATGGAAAAGCCTTTATGGTAGGTCAAAACGGGAGTTTCTTTTACCTTCAAAGGCGCAATGAAGGAGATTTTCCCATTAAAGGCTTTTATGTGAGCAACTCTACCTATGCCTATAATAGCATGAAGTTTGGCGATATGTTCGCCAAAAAGTTTGGCGGCACCAGCGGTAACGATGAAGATTCTTTTATTCTCATTGTTCGCTGTTATAAAAAAAGTAAACCGGTAGACAGCCAGCGGGTGGTGTTGGCCGATTTTCGCTTCAGCGATTCAGGCAAAGATTTTATTTTAAATCAGTGGCAGTTTGTTTCGCTCAAAGATGCTTATACAGACAGCATTGCATTTGAACTTACAAGCTCGGATGTGGGGCAGTTTGGCATGAACACCCCGGCTTTTTTTGTACTTGACAGGGTAGAGTTCTTAGCTTTTAATGCAGTTAAGAACACGCATACTTTGTGCAGCTTATATCCCGTGCCTGCGAGCGATAATTTGAATATCAATGCTGAATATCCGATACTTTCTGCAAAAATTATGGATTATTCGGGTCGTGTGAAAAGCTTCGGCAGCCTGAATGGTAAAACAGGTGCAATTTCGGTGAATACATTGCCACAGGGATATTACATTGTTCAGATTCAAACCACTGGAGGAAGCTACTCCCGCACCATTCAGATTATCCGTTGATGCGTTTTCTGTTGACTATTTTGATTGTTGCGGTTTCTCTTTTTGCTTGCAGGAAAGAGAAACCGCTACCCGAGACTGCAAATGCGGGATCAGGAGAGGTATTGGTTTTAAATGAAGGAAACTTTATGTGGGCCAATGCTTCGCTGGATTTATATAATTTGGATTCCGGTATTCTGAGGTCCGGTATTTATGAAGGTGTAAATCAAAAACCGCTCGGCGATGTGCTGCAAAGCGGAAGTTTTATTAACGGAGATGTATGGCTGGTGGTTAACAATTCAGGCAAAATTGTGGTGCTGGATAGCCAGACGCTTAAAGAGAAATATAGTATCACCGGACTGGGTTCCCCCAGATATGCAGTCAAGGCAGGCAATAATATTTGGATTACCGATTTGTATTCCGGTAAAATTCAGATTCGAGATGCAACCGGAAAGCAGTTGATTAAACAAATTCACACAGGCGCATGGTCCGAACAGATGGTTGTAAGCGGTAAAAATGTGTGGGTAGCCTGCTACGATGGCTGGCTGAGAAAATATGACGCCGGAACCTTTGTGATAATTGACAGTAGCTATGTAGGCAAAGGCCTGCGCTGGATTGTTTCTGATAAGCAAAACAACATCTGGGCTTTGGCTTCCTTTAATGACAGTGGCTACAGCCGACTTCAGCAATGGTCGGCCGTTGGCAACAAAATGAGAAGTTTCACCATGCCGCTTTCCGGCTATGCTTCTTCGCTTTGTATAAATTCGGGAAAGGACACTTTGTATTACCTCGCAAATGGTGTATATAGCCTATCTGTTTATGATTCACAACTACCCGTAAAACCGATATTTACAAAATCCGGAGCCAATTTTTACAACATAGCCCACCATCCCCGAAGACAATTGCTGTTTCTTTGTGACGCGGCAGATTATGTTTCTAAGGGCAAAGTGTTTGTATTGGACCCTTCCGGTAATGAAAAGAAGGTTTTTACTGCCGGTATTATTCCTTCAGGTTTTGTGTTTTATTGAACAAACCACATACTAGGTGCGAAATATGTAACTTTGAAGCGATATCCGAAATGGATATGAAACAGAGATTATGGCTGTGAACAGAACCCTGGTGAGACGCGTGGACCTGCTGGTGCTCCGATCCTATATCGGCCCATTTGTGGTGACGTTTGTGCTCAGTATGTTCCTTTTTCTTATGCAGTTTCTATGGAAATATATTGATGAGCTGGTAGGAAAGGGGATTGAGCCGCTGATTCTCATGAAACTTATTTTCTATTCACTTGCCGATCTTGTTCCTATGGCATTGCCGTTAACGGTAATGGTAGCAGGTCTTATGACTTTTGGCAATCTTAGTGAGAGTTTCGAGCTGGTAGCCCTCAAAGCCAATGGCATTTCACTTTTCAGGATCCTTAGGCCCGTATTTTTACTTATGCTGGGTTTGGCTATGCTTAATTTCTTTTTTATGAACATTGTAATCCCCAAGGCCAATCTGGAAGCTAAAGCACTGTTGTGGGATCTGAGGCAGAAAAAGCCGGCTTTCAATATTCAGGAAGGAGTATTCTATCAGCAGATTGATGGATTTTCCATGCGAATTGGGAAAAAGCACGCCGATAATGAGAGCGTGGAGGATGTTCTTATTTATGAATACAAAGGCGATGAAAGTAAGCGACTCAATGTAATCAGGGCAGAGAAGGGCAGTATGGTGCTGTCTCCGGATAAAAGAACCTTGTTTTTTACGCTTTTTAATGGGGTTAGGTATGATGAAATGACCAAAAATCCTGACTATTCCCGAACTGCACCCTTCAATCAGATGCGGTTCGAGAAACAAAAAATGATCATTGACCTGAGCAGTCTGGATCTCAAGTTCACTGAAAGGGATGCATACAAGGGCGATTACAGGCTCATGAATATTAGAGAGCTGGGTTGCGAACTGGATACTGCGGCACAGAAAATACAAAAGCAAAAAAAGGAAAATGCTACTTTTCTGGCTCGATATCTTCATTTGCCTGATATTCTGGGTAATATATCCAAGCCGGAATCCAATAAAATCAGGCCATCTAAAATGCGGCTGTTAATGCCAAGGCATGAAGAAAAGCCGAAAAGTGATCAAGGGAATGTAATTGCCGGAGCCATAAACAATGCCCGGGGATTCAAAGGCACACTGGATGGGCTGATTAGCGGACTTAAATATGAAGAGGAGCAGCTTGCACCTTACAAAGTAGAATGGCATAAAAAGTTCACCTTGTCTGTTTTATTAATTATGCTGTTTCTTATTTCAGCGCCATTAGGTGCAATTATACGTAAGGGTGGAATCGGTATGCCACTGGTAATCAGTGTGCTTCTTTTCGTGTTGTTCTATGCTATCAACCTGGTTGGGGAGAAAATTGGTAAGGAGGGTGTTTTGCCAATATGGGCCGGTATGTGGATGAGCAGTGCCATTCTGTTTCCTATAGGTGTTTACATTACCATAAAAGCAGCTTCTGACAGTGCCATCCTCAGCCTGGAAGCATATCAGAAATTCTTTAACCGTCTTTTTTGGGTAAGTGCCAAAAACGGCAACGGCGAAGAGGAAAGTAAGGTCAAAAAAGAACTTAGACTCCTGGCATTTCTCAAGAAAACCAAATCATGAAGATCCTCGTGGTGGGCAGTCGTATCCCCTGGCCATTACACGATGGTGGGGCCATAGCAACCTACCAGGTTTTAACAGAGCTTGCCGCACAGGGAGCCATGGTTCATTATTTTAGTTTTAATACAGCAAAGCACTTTGTGGATAGGGATACCATTGAAAAGTACCTTTCCTTCTGTAAAGTTATCGATTTGCCTCTGAATGCCAATCCTACAATATTTGGCGGGCTTATTGCACTTTTAAAAGGTAAAAATTATAATATTTCCAGATTTGAAAATGATAAAGCCAAAGTCCGGCTTGCCGAACTGCTTGGCCGTGAAAAATTTGACATGGTTCAGCTGGAAGGATTGTACGCCGGATCTTTTCTTGAGGTTGTTAAGATGTTCGGTATTCCTGTTGCCTTAAGGCAGCACAATGCTGAGTTTCAAATTTGGGAACGTCTTTCGGTAAAAACTGCAAACCCGCTGAAAAGATGGTATTTCAGATTGCTGGCAAAACAACTGAAACGCTATGAGATAGATGTTCTCAATAAAGTTGATGCAATCATTCCTATCACAAATACTGACAAGGAATTATTCGCCCGTCTTGCGCCCGGGAAACCAATGTATCTGCTGCCTGTAGGTCAAACCAACAGTACTAAAACTGATTTAGAATTTAATAATAACGAATTCTTTCATTTGGGCAGCATGGAGTGGATGCCCAATGCAGAGGCTGTTAAATGGCTTGTCAATGAAGTATGGCCTTTGGTTAAGAAACAAATGCCACAGGCAGAACTGCATCTGGCGGGAAAGGGAATGCACAAAAACGATGAACGTTTTATCGGTGAAGGGATTTCTGTACATGGTGAAATTGATAACGCGCAATTATTTATGCAAACCCGAGGGGTTATGCTGGTGCCTGTTTTTGCCGCCGGTGGTATCCGCGTGAAAATACTGGAGGCTTTTAGTCGCGGTGTGCCCGTTATCAGCACTTCAATGGGTATTCAGGGTATCCCGGCGTCAAATGAAGTAGAATTGCTAATTGCAGATGCTGCCGAAGATTTTGCAGCTGCCATGTTGCGGTTGCAGTCTGCGCCTGATCTTAGGAAAGAACTATTGAATAATGCCCATATGCTTATAGAAAAACAATTTGAAGCAAGGTCGTTAATAACCGATTTGATGGCATTTTACACTGATTTAACGGCCAAACATAAAGATACATAATTTTCCCGAAATTTGCAAATTAAAGTGCGTTATCCGATAATAATTACCCTGTTGCTGAGCCTGATGGCTTGCGGTGGCAACAAAGATTCCGGCGAAGTGATTGATGAAGCGCTGGTGAAACAGGCTGATTCAGTGGAAGCCACCGTAAAAGCTGTTTGCAGCTCATGCCATATGTGGGTTCCACCCGATAAACTTGATAAATATACCTGGAAAGAGAAAGTTCTGCCTGTAATGGCTGCAAAGATGGGGATATATGAGCTGGACGGCGCTACTTTTTATAGTGAAAAAAATGATCCCAAAGTGCCGGCCGGCATTTATCCTGAAAAACCCACCATTGAGCCGGATTTGATGCGTAAAATCATCAATTATTTTAATGTTAAAGCACCAGAAACCTTACCGGCTCAACAACGTAATGTGCCAATTGGTGAAGAAACACGCCTTTTTGATGCCATGATCCCCTCGGTTCAGCAAAACGGTCCACCCATAGCCACTTTCGTAAAAATTTTACCGGATAAACAGCAGATTATGACCGGTATTTCGGGCGCATCCAATCAACTGGTGGTATTGAACAAAGATCTTTCGGCCAAATGGATTATGGACGTGCCAAGCGCGCCTGTTTGGTGCGATATTTCCAATGCCAATCAATGGCTGCTTACCTGCATGGGGTCCGTATTTCCGAATAATGATAAGTCAGGTCAGTTGCTGGGTGTAAATCCTGCTACTCAGAAGGCCGGCCTGCCACTCCTCGATAAATTGGCTCGACCGGTTCAGGCGCATCGGTTAGGCAATGATTATCTGGTTAATAACTTTGGACACCTGGCAGGTGATTTGTCTGTATATAACGCTAAAGGGGAAGTATCAAAAATACTCCGTAAAGAACCCGGATGCATTAGGTCTATGCTGTTTGACTGGAACAAGGATGGTAAAAAAGATGTTCTGGCCATGTTTGCTCAAGGTGTTGAAGGTATTTATCTCTATACAAACAAAGGGAATGGTAATTACGAAGAGAGGCGTTTGATGCAGTTTCTGCCTGTAAATGGGTCATCGTGGTTTGAAATTGAGGATGTGAACAAAGACGGTCACCCCGATATTGTATATGCCTGCGGCGATAATGCAGACTATTCTGTGATCCTGAAGCCCTATCATGGAATTTACATTTACCTCAATGACGGAAAAGATAATTTCAGACAATCATGGTTTTATCCCATCAATGGCGCGTATAGATTTATGCTGAGGGATTTTGACATGGATGGAGATCTTGACATGGTAAGTATTTCATTCTTTGCAGATTATTTGCAACAACCTGAAGAAGCACTCGTATATTTTGAAAATACAGGAAACCTTAATTTCAAACCCTTTAGGATAAAGGGATATAACATCGGCAGGTGGCTTACCATGGATGCCGGCGACGTGGATGGTGATGGAGATGAAGATGTGGTGCTGGGTAATTTTAGCCAGGGGCCGCAAAGTTTTATGAGTACGGATGACGCTGCGCGATTTGCCAAAGGCACACCCCTTATCATGTTGGTAAACAGAACAAAATAAACCATGAAAAAAATTATCTTACTGTTGCTCATGATAATGCTGATTGGATTTGCCGCAGTGCAATACAACGACCCCGATGCGTGGCTTTGGATAATGGTTTATCTAATCTATGCTCTGGTTGTGTTTTCAGCTATGGTTAGGCCGCTGAATACAATTTGGTATCTGGTTTTATTGGTTGTTCCACTGGTATTTGCCATTTTTCAATGGCCTGAAAAGTGGGAAGGAATTGGGGAGTCAATGATGAATGAAAATACTGAGCGCGCAAGGGAAAGCCTGGGCCTCGTCATCTGCGCATTATCATCATGGTTATCCATAAAGCTTAAATCTCAATAATTTGGCTTAAATTTGTTGAAACAAACTTTGAGGTTGCTGTTTCAATATATCAAACCCCAGCGCGGAACCATATTGCTGGCCCTGCTTTTGGCATCTATTTCTCAGGTTTTTTCCATGCTGGATCCCTGGGTGGGCAGGAATATCATTGATCAGTATTTGTTGAAATACACAACCTATTCTCAATCTGATTTTGCTTACGGGGTTATGTCCTGGCTGTTGCTGGGTGTTTCATTTGCCATGGTAAGTCGTATTGCGAAAAACCTGCAGGATTATTTTATCAATGTGGCGATGCAACAGGTTGGGTCCAGTCTGTTCATGGATGGCATCAGGCATACAATGGAACTTCCTTTTGAAGTTTTTGAAGACCGCAGGAGCGGTGAAACCCTGAACGTGCTACAAAAGGTGCGCACGGATACAGAAAAATTGATGACCATGGCTGTGGGTTTGCTCTATTCGAGTCTGGTGGGTGTGACGGTTGTTTTTGTGGCAAGTTTCATGGTTCACTGGCTTATCGCACCGGCTTTTCTGGCTGCTATGCTGGTGGTGGGTGTTTCCAGTTCGTTCCTCAGCAAAAAGATTAAATCTGTTCAAAAGACTTGA
>RGEC01000006.1 GCA_009918425.1 Bacteroidota bacterium | reverse complement strand
GATCAGTGCCGTTTTCAGTGCCTGCACTCATATCATTATTGAAGATGGATTTTCCGTTTCCGGTTATTGCCATTTCAGCCTGAATACCTTTACCCGCAATGGTGAAATCATAATTTGTTTCGTCTAAATCATTTGACTGAATTTTAACAACTGCCGAACGAAGACCCAGAGAAGAGGATTTGAAAAGTACTGTAAGCGTTAATGAAGAATCTTTAGGTAGAGTAAACGGAGTGCCAGGCAAGTTTAACAATTCAAAATCAGATTTATTAATCCCATCCAACAGCAATCCTTTTACAAAAAGACTACCTTTTCCGCTGTTTTTTACCACAAAAGTTTCTGTTAATGATGTACCAATCTCAACCGAACCGAAGTCTGTGTTGTCCTCTACCTTGGTAGCGGTAGATCCATCAGCAATACGAATATTGTTTCCGGTCACATTAATTTCAGGTAAATTCTCAAAGGTAGCTTTGTTGAACATAGCCAAAATTTGACCTCCTTCAACAACTTCGCCCGGAATGGTATAATGCGCCTGATCTACCAGCAGAAACATTCCTGGGCCTAAGATTTTCTGCGCATCCATAATTCCACTGGATTCTTCATCAATGGTTAAGAAGTTAGAACCACCTGTTTCAAAACGCGATGCATCATGCTGTGCTGCAAGTGTTAGTTGATCGGTAGCGATATTATAATTCCAAATTTTACCATTGTGATTATTGCTGCCCACATCTTCCTGTAACAATAAGTTACCGGTGTTATCAATACACATATTGTCCATCATCTTTTGGCCCTCAGTACCATCAAGCAGCATGCTTATCTGGCCGCCGTTTTCCGGATTTTCAATGTCGTCAAACCTCAATCTCCACAGACGTGATGGGCTTGTAGAAGCATTGGTAGTTACAAAATAAAAGTCTGAAGGATTGAGGGGATCCCAAGTTGCATCTTCAGGCCTAAGGAAATTTGTAACTCCAAGTTTGTTGCTCATATTGTTCAAAGCAGTGCCAGTAGAATCGAGTACCACACCCAAGTCAATCATTTTAAAAGGAACACTTCCATTATTATAGAAAACGGTTCCATTCGATTCCAATCCAATGCCATTAACAGCAACACCGTATAACTTACCGTTGGTTAAACCTGCTTTTTCAACTACATTGCCTGAAGTTTGCTTAGTACCAACATACATGTAAACCTGACCGGGAGTGGCATCATCTGTGCCTATAACAACAGTTTTATCGCTGGCATAAGGTCTGGCCACTGAATTCTCCCAGGAGAATTTACCTAGGTAAGGCAATTCATAAGTGGTTCCGTTTTCAGATCCTGAAATTATGTGGGCAAAGGCTCTTCCCTCAGGACCATTTTCTTCGCCATTCATAAATATCCTATCTAAGGTACCTTTGGAACTACTGCTGTTATAAAATGCACTTTGTTCCGGTAAATCTGCCGAACAAAAACGACCGAAGGCAGCTTTCGCTGATGGATTTGCAGCATTGGCAGTGTAATAACTTTTACCATCCCAAAGTTTAACATTCTTTATTAAATCTTCCCCTTTTACCACACTCAGATTGGATTTGTTAATTATCCATTTGGAAATGAATGCACCTACTGATCCATGTGCCCGGGGCGCACCTGCTGTATTCCCAAATTCATGGTTTACAAGCATTGTGAAAGTTCCGTCTTCATTGTCGTAAACACCTGCACCATCTGGTGTTCCGGCCATTCTGTAGCCATTTACCACATCATTTGCAGTCAGAATACTGGTGAAGGTGGCATTTCCATTCACCCCAACCAAATATGGTGATTGAGAAGTAGAGGGACCAGTCTGGCCAGGTAGGAAACCTGTACCTGAAAGCCCTATTGAATAGCGATATTCATTAAAATCATTATTGGATAACACAAGAAGAGCTCTTTTTGTACCTTCTGTTGAAGGGGCAAATCGAACTGTAATGGCATAGCTGTTTCCAGCAGCAATGGTTAACGGGAAAGAAGGTGCAGAAACCAGACTGAAATCTGTGCTGCCTGAACCGGTAAAACGAATGCCGGTAACTCTCAGGTTGCCTTTGCCTGTATTTCTTATTACAAAAGTTCTGTTCAAAGGATTGTTAACAGAAACTGCACCAAATGCTGTAAAATCAGTTGCCGAAGGTAATGTGTCGTTGTTTACTATTTCAAAATTGTTGCCGTTCAAAGCAATCTCAGGATTAGCATTATCGGTAATCTGGTTGTACATGGCCAGAATCTGTCCACCTTCTACAACTTCTCCGGGAATAGAATAATGTGCCTGGTCTACTAAGAGGAACATACCCGGACCCAAAATTTCTTCGGCGTCAATAATTCCGCTTGCTTCTTCATCAATTGTCAGAAAGTTGGATCCACCGGTAACGAAACGGTTAGCATCATGCTGGGCCAGCTGAATCAATTGTTTTGATTCCAAATTATATTGCCAAATTTTGCCATTGTGAATGTTGCTGCCCACGTCTTCTTGCATAATTATGTTTCCTGAATTATCAATCGTCATGTTATCCAGCATTTTATGACCTTCTGTTCCATTAAGAAGGCAGGTAATGGTTCCACCGATTTCAGGATTGGTAATATCAGTGAAGCGCAATCTCCACAGACGCGAAGGAGCTGTAAATGAGTTGGTAGTTACAAAGTAAAAATCTGAAGGATTATAGGGATCCCATGTTCCATCTTCAGGTCTTAAGAAGTTGGTAACCCCCTTCAAATTACTTTGGTTATTTAACGCAGTTCCAGTAGAGTCTTTAATATTCCCCATGTCAACCATGGTAAAAGCCGTCCCTGCAGTAGGCACTGAAGAACTTGACTCAAGCGTTAAACCTGAAACGGCCACACCATAGAGTTTACCATTGGTCAGGCCTGCCTTGTCTACTTCAGTTCCAACAAGAGACTTGGTTCCTACATAAACATACACCTGACCGGGAGTTGCATCATCGGTTCCTGCTACTATGGTTTTATTTTGTGAAAACGGATTGGCTAATGCATTTTCACAAGAATATTTACCCAGCAAAGGCAATTCATATGAAGTACCGGCATTTAATCCACTGACAATGTGGCCAAATACACGTCCTTCAGGACCGGTTTCTTCACCATTCATATAAATTCTTTCTGTAGTACCTAAACCGCTTTCAACATTATAAAAAGCAGAGGTCTGAGGCAAATCGCCTGAACAAAAACGAGAGAATGCTGCTTTGGTTGAAGGATTGGAAGCTGAGAAAGTAGTATATGTTCCTGCACTGTATAAATTCACATTGCGGATTAAGTCACTGCCACTAACTACACTCAAATCCGATTTATTGATAATCCATCTAGAAACAAAAGAGCCTATTGAACCG
The DNA here is from genome assembly GCA_009918425.1 of Bacteroidota bacterium. Classification (GTDB taxonomy): domain Bacteria; phylum Bacteroidota; class Bacteroidia; order NS11-12g; family UBA955; genus RGEC01. Next base: position 25,335 of record RGEC01000006.1, on the reverse strand, counting down.
TGTGCACGCGTAATGCCAACAGTATTACTAAATTCATGGTTCACCAACAGGGTAAATGTTCCATTGCCATTGTCGAATGCGCCGGTTCCATCAGGTATACCTGAAAGTTTGTATCCGTTTATAGACTCACCTGCTGAGAGAATACTGGTAAATCTTACACCATTATAGGTAGATGATAAATAGGGAGACTGTGATGTACTGTTCCCTGTAATGCCTTGAAAGTCGGAAACGACTGCTGGCTTATATCCTACAAGTTTATTTTTACCTTTCAAACCATAAACCAGAATATGACCGGTGGTGGTTGTAGGAGTAATAACACCATCAAGATTTGCAGAGAACTGTCCGTAGTCATTATCGTTACAAAGTGCGATGGTACTGTCGTTAAGAATGGTTAAACCTTCCGCTTTGTCGTATACAGCAGGCCATGAATTGGCCAATAGATCCATAAACAATGTTTTTCTCACCGGTACAACACCGTTGGCTGCCAAACCGGCAGAATCTACCAAACCTTCCAGTGTTTTACCACCATAGCTATATCCCGAGTTTACAACTGTGGCTCCGTTAAGATTAATCTGGTAAATTCTTCTGATATCGGAAGTGCCTCTGGCAGCTGCTTCTATTACCAGGAAAGCTGTATCATTAATGGCGGCCATATCTCCCAATTTCCAGTCGCGAAGGCGGATCTGGTTAGATCCTGCAGCACCGATAATGCCATCGTTAAGGTATGCAAACATGCGATATTCGTTGGTAATGGGGTTAATTTCAATCATGCGGTGAATACGTGTACCCTCACCAACAGTTGAAGTTGGATAAAGCAACGGGCTTTGTATTAGAGCATATATTCTGCCATTAGGGGTTTGGGTAATGCTTTCAAACCCACGGTTATTTTTTCTGTATTTGAAACATGTATCAATGGGGAAATCCTGAACCTGTGATCCGGGCAGACCCGCATAAGGAGTATAGCGGCGGATTACAACACCATTTGAAGCTACTTTCCAAATTGTGGGACCACCTTCTTCGCAAATCCAGAAATTTCCTTCTGCATCCACCAAAATACCTTCAGAGTCAATTCCCCAAATGTCCTTTACAGCAATCTTTTTACTGAAGTTAGCACAATTTTGCACTGTATCTGTTGACGCCTGTTCAAGTGCAGTGCTTCCAAAACCGGTTGGATTGATAATACCAGTAACTGTTGCACCACTTGGATTTTTGATGGCAATAGTCTGCAGAATCTGAACACTGTCTCCCATTACACGTACCCTGTGAATCTTGGGGGCATAGGCAGGAAAAGGATACATTTTGTTGTAAGTAGGTCTGCATGCAGTCGGATTGGCAACGTCACAATCAATGTTTACTCCTCGGTCGGATACAATCCAAAATTCCCTTCCGTTGGTATTGGGTATACTTGTCATACCCGAAAAACCTGATTCACGGAAAGTAACTCCTTGATGTATTCCAATTCTCGGGGACGTTTTGTTGGAATAATCTTTTAGCATTGTGATCTGAGACTTCAGCCCATCGCTTTGGGTCATTGTGGCAAGCGAAATTACCAGGCAGACCCGTTTCATTAGTAATTTGAATTTCATAATAAAATGGTTTTTGAGACAGCGAAATACCCGACTCAATATTTTGATTGTCTGAAAATCTTATGAAATTATTGTTTTGTTTATTTTAAATGATTTACGGTTTCTTAACATCAGTTTCAAGCAAGCCTTAATGTTATTTAAATGTTATCTATTATCAATTTGCCATAACATAAAATTGATTTAAGGTTTACCAAGTGTTTAACTGCGGCAAGTTGTATTGCTACCACAAAAACCAAAGTATGAAAAAACAATTATTCATTTTAATGGCTGCCGGAGCATTCTTCGGAAAAGCCTCAGCCCAGCAGTTTTTCGAAAAGGTAAATTACCTTGGAGCGCTGGACAAAGATCCTAAAAAAGACTGGACTGTCGGTTGGACAAACTGGGATCCAAAAAACACCAATTATGGCGCCGTAACAGATTCAACAACCCTGAATGACGCTTCGGGTCAGAAAGATGTTACTGGTACCTTAACGCTGTCTGCTTCCAAAGTGTATTTGCTGAAGTCTCTGTTGGTAGTTAAACCTGGCGGAAGACTCATCATTCCGGCCGGAACGGTAATTCGTGGCAGAGCCAATACCAATGCAACGCCGAAAGAATATGCTACTGTGGTGGTAGAAAGAGGTGGTAAAATAAACGTACAGGGCACAAAAACCAATCCTGTTATATTTACTTCCGCCAAGGCAGTAGGATCTCGCGACAGAGGCGACTGGGGTGGAATTCTTATTTCAGGCTATGCAGTAAACAATCAGGGCACCAATGTTCAAGTAGAAGGTTTTAACAACATCGCATTCAACAATACCCTCGCCTATTTCGGCGGTGGTGATGATGCGGATAACAGCGGTTCTTTGGAATATATGCGTGTAGAATTTGGCGGTTACGCTTTCGAACCCAACAAAGAAATCAACGGTGTTACTTTTGCTTCAGTAGGCATTGGAACCAAAGTTGAAGGCATTCAGGTGTCTTTCAGCGGTGATGACTCATACGAGTGGTTTGGAGGTACCGTTCGTTGTAAGCGTCTTATCGCATACAAAGGTACTGACGACGACTTCGATACAGATTTTGGTTATCGCGGTGCCGTTCAGTTTGGTATTGCTCAAAAAGATAGTTCTTATTTTGACTTAAGCTGGAATGCTCCATCAGGTGCTTCTACCTCTGAGACTTTCGAATCGGACAACGATGCAGCCGGTTCCGGTAAACTGCCTTTGACCAATGCCGTTTTCAGCAATATCACCTGCGTTGGCCCAGTGCCCGTTGGAGGTACATGGACAAACATGGGTACAACTGTTAAAAACGCCTTCCGTCGTGGTGCCCGCATCCGTCGTAATAGCCGTTTGTCTATAGTAAACTCAATCTTTATGGGATACCGTAACTTCGTAATGTTTGACGGAGACAGCACACTGACTGCTTCAGGTGTTCTTCCTAACAATACCGTGAGCAGCACAAACAACTTTATCCGCAACAACTATTTCTGCAATACTGCAGCCGCTGCAGCGAAAACTACCACCAATACAGGTTTGGTTGAAATCAGCAGCCCTCGTAACGTAGACAGCCTTGACAACTGGATGCGTAAATCTATCAACAAAAACCTTATAAACAAAGCATCCTATACTGCCGGAACCGTTCTGATAGATCCTCAAAATAAAACCAACCCCAATTTCAGGCCTGTATCTACCAACAGCGATTTGTATGGTAGCAGTGATTTTGATTTTGGTGTAATGAATTCTTTTGGTTCTTTTGTTGTGTGCGATTCTATTACCCGTCAGCCAAAATCTGTAACTGTTAATACGGGAACTGATGTACAGTTTGAAGTTGCTTATTCTGCCGGAAATGAAGCAACCTACCAGTGGCAGCTTAATAAGACAGGAAAATACACCAACCTTTCCAATGGCGGTCAGTATTCAACTGTATCCGACGATACTTTGAATGTAAAATCCATTACCTATGCCAACAATGGTGAGAAATACCGTTGCTACATCACCACCCGCTGGTGCAAAGACAGCACTGCTGCTGCCGTAGTTAATGCTATATTGAAAGCCTGCACACTGATTACTTCTCAGCCTGTTGCAACCTCAGGCACTGTAGGCGGTTCTGCTAACTTCAACATTTCAGTGAATGATACTACTGCTAAGTTTGCTTGGCAGGCCGACGCTGACTTTGGCATGGTAACTATTCCCGCTTCTGCCAGCAAATATGCCGGAAGCACATCAAAAAAACTTACCGTAAACAATCTTACCATTGGAAATCACCAGCGTAAATTCAGAGCTATTGCTTCAACCAATCTTTGTGTTGATACCTCAAATACCGTTTCTTTGACAATCGTTGACAGCTGCATTAGCTACAAATCAGTAAAAGTTACAGATACCCTGCTGATCAACATCAATCTGTCTGCCGGACCTAAGAAGCAAAACACCATCAAGGTATTCCCTATTCCTTCTCAGGATAAGATTACCATTGACAATGGCGACTTCGCTACCATGGGTGGTTATTCCATTAAAGTTTACACCACAACCGGTCAGCTGGTTTATTCTCAGAGCATTGCTCAGAAAACCTACACCGTTGATCTTGCACAGTGGGCCGGAATTGGCACCTACAACCTGCAGGTTCTTGACAACACCGGCACAATTGTTACCAACCGCGTAATTATTCTCAACTAAGGGGAATCATTAATTTTAAAAAAGGGCTGTGCAGTGCACAGCCCTTTTTTTATTTTCAATCAATAATTAAACTTACATTAACTTTTTCTTAACATTGAAAAAGTTATTTCGCTGCATGAATTTTATTAGGTTTACCCTACTTGCTATTCTCTTAAATTATACTTTCACATTAAAAGCCCAAGTCAGCGATAAAAACAGTGGCGCTGTTGTGGGCAAAGTGAATGATTACACAGGAAGACCCATTGTAGGCGCTAAAGTCCTGGCAAAGGGGGCAATTGAAAAAACAACAGAATCCGATATTGAAGGTTCTTTTAATTTACTGCTTCCGGAAGGGAAATACGCCATTACAATTCAGGCAAAAGATTTTGAAACCTTTGAAGATTCCATTATCATAAAATCCGGTGAAACCGAATATGTAAATGCGGTCCTGGACAAAGCTAAAGAAATTGGTGGGATAAATATTACAACCAAAAGAAAAGAAACCAAAATCAATTCCGTATCGGGTGCCATACAGTCGAAAGTATTGTCATCGCAAATGATTGAGGTACTTAGCCTGGAAGATATGGGCAAAACATCCATCAAAAACACGGCTGATGCACTCAAAAGAATCCCCGGAGCTACCATTTCTGAGGGAAAATTCGCCAACATTCGCGGTATGTTTGACAGGTATAACGCAGGTTACCTGAATGGAGCACCTCTTCCCAGCACAGAAAGTGACAGAAAAGCGTTTTCATTTGATGTTATTCCCTCAGGCTTACTAGATGGAATCACAGTCATAAAAAGTGCTACCCCCGATCTGATTGGTGATTTTGGTGGCGGGGTTATAAAAATCAGCACACGCTCCATCCCCGAAAAAACCATACAAATGGTATCGGTTGGTTTTCAGTATAACTCCATAACCACCGGCAATCCGGTTAGGTCATTTGAAATGGAAAAAAGTAATTACTTCGGTGTACTTAAATCCAATCAGGCTATACCTGTGCTCGACCCTAAAATGACTACGGATTACGTGCAACCTGAGTTTAATGTGAACGAAACCAAAAAGTTTGACAACAACTGGAATTTGACTCCATACTCTGCTTCGCTCACCCCACGCTTCTCTTATACATTTGGAAAACCATTTAAAATCAAGAACAAAGAAGCGGGTATTATGCTAAGTTACAATTACGCACTGAACCAGCGTTTTACCAAAGGTGTTGTAGACAACAGGGATTATGGCGATAACCGTCTGATCAAACATTTTGATGACTCTACCATGATTACCAACGTTCAAAATGGTGGTGTTGCCAATTTTTCTATTAAACTGAACAAGAAAAACCGAATTGATTTCAAAAACCTATACAGCCTTACCTATGATGCAAGTTCGACGGTCAGATTCGGACTTGTAGATAGAGACAACCAGAGCTATGGTGAAGGATATTCCAATCTTGTAAATATCAACAGACTGCTCAGTTCTCAGCTCAATGGTGTGCATTCTGTTGGAAAATCCGGCTCTGTCAACTGGCTTTTGAATTATGGAGCTACGAAAAGACAGATCCCGGATTTTAGAATAGCACAATATTCAATACCGGATAATGACAAATCCCAGCGTATGCTGGTGTATAATCAGTTTTTTTATGCCGGTACAGGCAGGTTTTTCTCTGAGTTGTATGAAAATACCATATCCAGCGCTGTAGATTATTCTCAAAACATTAAAATAGGCAATATAGATAACAATTTTAAAACAGGAGTATACTACCAAAACCGTCAGCGCAACTTCAATTCACGACAGTTTGCCAATGGTCCTTTGACAGCAATTGATCCTGTCTACACACAAGGCATGCCTCAGGATAATCTGGGCGTAAACAGCATAAGTACAACAGGAACATATCTCATTGAAAAAACCCGCAACGACAAAGATGATTACACGGCCTTCAGCCTGAATTACGCAGCCTATGCCATGATGGAAACGCGTGTACCGCTTTTTAAATCCGGCGGAAAAAAATACGATATCCGTTTCATTTATGGTTCCAGGATTGAATATTTCAAGCAACAGCTTAAAAACAAGTATCTTACATCAATTGGCAGGGTAATGGCCGATCCGAAAGCCAATACTGATATTTTACCTTCCGTAAATGTAGTTGTGCCCCTCACATCCAGAAGCAATTTCCGACTGGCCGGTTACAATACCTTGAACCGCCCGGAACTTCGTGAACTGGCTCCTTTTGCTTTCTACAATTTCAATATTAACTCCGAAATTAAAGGTTGGGATTCCTTACAGCGTGCAAAAATTCACAATGCTGAAGTTCGCTATGAGTGGTTTGCCAACAAACAGGACATGATTTCTTTTGGTGTTTTTTACAAGAAAATTATCAATCCTATCGAATTTCGCTTAGACCCTACCCAGCCATTAATCAGAACCTTCACCTACCAGAATGAAAAGGTTGCCAATAACTATGGTGTGGAACTGGAGTTAAGAAAAAATCTGGGAAGCTTCTCGAAATTTCTGGGAGCACGCTGGTTGAAAAATTTCACTTTGTATGCAAACGGTGCCTTAATCAAAAGCTCTATTAAGTTTTCTGACGGAACCGACAGACCGCTTCAGGGCCAGAGCCCATACCTAATCAATGCTTCATTGTTTTATCAAAACAGCAAGGGTTTTCAGTTTAATACCAACTTCAATAAAATTGGTCCGCGTATTGCATACATTGGCCTGCCAACGAATGTGCAGCCCTTTGGAGCAGATATTTATGAGTTTGGCAGAAGCATGTTAGACATACAGATTGCCAAATCCTTCGGAAGTAAAGACCATTCTCTCGTAAAAATAACCTTTGGGGATATTCTCGCTCAGCCCACCGTATTCTATCAGGATCTTGATCATAACAATTCAAAGAACAATAGACTGGGCAACGGCAAGTATGATCGTTCACCCTACGATGAAGTTACCAAAAAGGGAGATAACACCCTATTCAGCTATACCAATGGCAGCACCATTACCATATCTTACAATTACACCTTCTAAATCTATTACAGATAAATGCAAAGAAAGTCCCGCCTGAAAAGGCGGGATTTTCTTTTTTACACCCACTAACTTTGCCATCACGTTGAATACCGAAGAACTTATTGCCCTATTTCATTCAAATGTCAATTTAGCCTTGGCTGGGGGTATGTCGCGGTACATGAAATACCAATTCCCTTTTTTGGGAATTCAAAAACCTATTCGCAGCAAGCTGGAAAAGGATTTTATTCAGAAAAACAAAAACCAGAAGTTTGAAATCCTGAGGAGAATTATACAAGAACTTTGGGAAAAGCCTGAACGCGAATTTCAGTATACCGCCATGGAGCTTATGATCAAATCGAAAATATGGAAACACAAAGAGGCTGTGAACTTGCTTCATTATTGTCTCACCCACAAAAGCTGGTGGGATACCGTAGATTTGATAGCCGGCAGAATGGTGGGACCGTATTTCCTTACGTTCCCGGCCAAACGAGATGAAACTATTGATAACTGGATGAATGCTGATAATATGTGGCTAAACCGCACCACGCTTATTTTTCAGCTGAACTACAAATTGAAAACCGATGAAGGTTTGCTGTTTGCCTGCATAGAAAAGCACATTGGCTCCAAAGAATTTTTTATCAAAAAAGCCATCGGTTGGGCCTTGCGGCAATATGCAAGAACCAACCCGGATGCAGTACTGCGATTTGTAGATGGCCACAACCTTAGTCCACTCAGCAAACGGGAAGCATTGAAACATTTTTCCAAGGCATAAAAAAAGGCCCGCCTCTCGACGGACCCTTTCTTATAATACTATCGCTGTAATCAGGAAGTTTTACTTGGTAGCTTTCAGGTTAATGGCAATTTCCATGTCTTTGTTTACGATACCGTCTTTCACCTTCTTCTGGGCGGCTTCAGCCAATCCAAGGTTCTTGCTGTCGTAGTTGATACCCCACTCCAGGCGGTTGATGGTGGCTTTACCGGTAGCGGTCACGGTGTTTCCTTCTATTTTAATGGTAGCAGGGAAAGTGATTTTGCGGGTGCTGTCGCGCAGGGTCAGGTTGCCACTCACTTCATGGGTGTTGCCTTCCGAGGCTTTCTCCTCTACACTTACAATTTCGAATTTACCGGTAGGAAACTTGGCTACATTGAAGAAATCTTCAGCCATCAGGTGGCCTACAAGCTTTTTCTGATAGCCTGTGTCGGTAAGGTCGGTGTTTTTGATGCTGTTCATGTCTATGACAAACGAACCTGCTACCACTTTGCCGCCTTCTACACTCAGGCTACCTTCTTTGATTCCAATGGTACCTTTGTGTTCGCCTGTAGCAATGATTTTCCATCCACGCCACTCAAGATTGCTGCTTGCAGCATCTACTGTGTACGTTCCGGCGTTTTCACCGGCTTTGGCTGCTGTGTCTGCATCGGCAGACTTTTGTGAGTTTCCTCCGCAGGAAGCCAGCATACCCAATGCTGCGATTCCGGCTACGTAAAACAAGGTTTTTTTCATGTTTTTGTCTATTTATGTATTGGTTTATGGTGCAAATATATTTGTTCAAACAAATTTAAGCAAGTTTATCAATAAAATTTTCTACTTCCGGTATTAACAACCGCTTTCAGATCGAACAAAATGTGGTACAGCCCATAATATGTTCGATTGATATAAAGCGAATGCCTGGATCCTCTGGCCTTCTTACTGTTGCGCACTTCAGGCATTTCTATCAACTTGTCGGCAAACTGATAAATACCTCCAAAATACTGTTCATTGCCAAAATCAAAGGTATCCTGGGTGAAGGGCAGGGTGAGCATATCAATCATCTCCCTGAACAACGGGGTAAAAAAGGCAATATCTGCTTCGGTGTCATCATCGTGCAACAACTCTAGTTCCTTGAAAATGGCCAACGATTTCTCTCTGTCTTTGTAAATATTTCTATCTACCAAGCGGAAATAAGGCGTATAGAACCGATCGGGAATTTCCTTTACACAGCCAAAATCAAAAATATTGACAGTGCCGTCATTCAGAAACAGAAAGTTGCCCGGATGCGGATCTGCATGCACGGTTTTGAGTTCGTGAATCTGAAAATCGTAAAAATCCCACAGGGCCTGCCCAATCCGGTTTCGTACCTCCTGCGATGGATTGGTAGCCAGAAATTCCTTCAAGTGCATCCCTTCCAGCCAGTCCATGGTAATAATTTTATCAGAAGACCATTCGGGATAATAAGTTGGAAAATTCAGATTTCCAATGTGTGCGCAGGCTGCACTCAATTCTATGCTGCGCTTCAGCTCCAGTGCGTAATTGGTTTCCTCGAGCAGTTTGCCTTCTATTTCGTCAAAATAGTTATCAATGTCATTTTTACTCATGTTGAGCAAACGAACCGCGAAAGGTTTCACCATGCGCAAATCTGAGCCTATGGAGTTGGCCACACCGGGATATTGAATCTTCACGGCCAGCCACTTGTCTTTGGATCTGGCCTTGTGCACCTGTCCAATGCTGGCGGCTGCCACGGCCTTTGACGTAAATTCATCAAAAAATGCAGAGGGCGGCTGGCCGAATGCTTTGCGAAAAATCTGGTTTACCAGCGGCGCTGACAGCGGTGGCGCTGAATACTGGGAAAGCTGAAATTTCTCCTGATATTCTCTGGGTAAAATGCCCCTATCCATGCTCATCATCTGCGCCACCTTCAGGGCACTGCCTTTCAGCGTGCTAAGGGTTTCATAAATATCGCCGGCATTGTCTTTGTGCAGTTCTTCCCTACTCACATCCGCATTTACCAGTTTTTTGGCGTAATGCTTCAGGTAATTACCACCCACTTTCACCCCGGCACCCGCAATGTGTGCCGCACGCTCTATGCGTGTTTTGGGAATTCTTTCCTGCGTTTTCAAGGATTAAGAAAAAGAATTTTTAGCTCGCTGAAACATGAACTTTCCAAAATCCAGCACTTCATCAAACAGGTTTTCGCCCATGAGTTTGAAGCCTATGTTGACGGTTTTTTCAATAGCCGCATCTGTATCTTCAAAATCTTTGGAAGTGTCTTTCAGCCAAAAGTTAAGCAAGAACAGGGTTTGCACCCACAGGCCGTGTTTGAACTGTTCGGAAATGAACTTGCGGTCGGCAATTTGTCCGGCGCCGATACCTGCAGAAACAATGGATGAAGCATAATCCAGAAAAGCATGGCGAAAATCATGCAAAGCCTTATCCATCGGATTTATGCCTTTGATGGATTTTTCTGCCAGATACAGCACATAGCTTCTATACTGCATCAGTTCCTGGGTCCACAGAAAGTAAAAAGCACTCAATTTTTCAGAAGCACCGAAATCGCTGTACTGTTTATCGGCTTCCAGTTTCTGGCGGGTGGTTTCAAATACATTTACCCAGAAATAGCGGTCCAGTGCTTCAAAATTGCTGAAATGCGCAAAAAAATCCGCGTCTGTTTTTTTCAGCTTTTTCATGAAAACATAAACCGATTCCGGCTTTTTGCCGTGCTCCAGCTGATACTGAATATATTTTTCCAGCAATGATGAATTATCCATACGTTTTTATCGCATAGATAACCCTTAAACAAGGGGATTTGTTTGGTAAAATCTGGGTAAAATTATACGTAGCGATTACCTACCCACACAAAGCGGCGGTTTACATATTCAGGAGTGGTAAATCCGGCGTTGCCGCTGGGGTTTCCACCTGAAACATGAAAATCGCTGAAAGCTGCATGCTGGTTCACAAAAGCGGCTCCGGTAAAATTGAAGCTCACGGGTGTAAAGGCCGCGTTCATGGCTTCGGCTACTTCATTTTTGAAACCGTCGTTTGTTGTGTAACAAAGACAGGTAATGGCACCCAGTTCAGAGGCAGAAGCAGCCGCCAGTTTAAGGCTTTCTGCACTGTTGGCGGTTTTCACTACAAACACAGCCGGACCAAAACACTCGTGTTTCCAAACCTGCGTGCTTGCAGCATCGGTTACCATTACCACAGGGCTTTTCATTCGCGCATCGGGAAATTCAGGATGCGGCACAGGGATGCTATCGAGCGCTACGGTTGTGTGCTTTTTGGCTTCATCCACACGGCTTACAGTGAGATCGTTCTGTATGGCTCCCAGTGTGTAGGGCCCCATCTTGGGATTTTCTACCAGTCCTTTAATGGCATGGCTTATTCCGGCCACCACTTCATCAAAAGTCAGGTGACCTTCTGCCGTAGTGATGCCATTTTCAGACACAAAAATATTCTGAGGTGCTGTGCACATTTGTCCGCTGTAAAGGCAAGCACTAAAAGCGATATTGCCAAAAACGGCCTGTGCATCTGCTACCGAATCAAGAATGATGCTGTTCACACCGGCTTTTTCGGTAAAGGTTATTTTACCGGGCAAGCCTTCAATCACATCGCCAAAGGCGGAACCTCCGGTATAATCAATCAGCTTCACATCCGGATGTTCGGCTAATTTTTTGGTAATAGGATTAGATAGCGTATCCGGCGCCATTTGCACTACATTGGCCGGCAGGCCTGCAGACAACAGCGCTTTCTGAATTTCTTCAATCACAATGGCAATCGGTAAGATGCTTTTGGGATGCGGCTTCACAATCACCGGATTTCCTGCCATGAGTGAGGCATACAAACCGGGAACGGTGTTCCAGGTGGGAAATGTACTGCAGCCAATCACCAGTGAAATACCGCGGGGAATGGGCGTAAAATCCTTTTTAATCTGCAAATCGAACTTGCCCATGGGTTTCACCCAGTCCACTGCGTGGGTAAAGCGGGTAAGCTCCTGGTAAGCCAGACTCAGCACTTCCATGGCGCGGTCATTGGCATGCGGGCCGCTGGCCTGAAAGCTCATCACAAAACTTTGTCCGGTGGTGTGCATGGTGGCATAGGCGATTTCAAAAAACCGTTCTGCCACATTGTTCAGCGACTGAACCAGAATTTCAGCGCGTTTTTCTACTGAAGTATTTTTCCATGCAGACCAGGCACTGCGTGCATACGCCACCAGATCTTCGGCCTCGTAATAAGGGTACTGAACGCCCAGACCCACCATCATATAAGGCGAAACCTCCTCGCCTACCCGGCTGCTGTGCGGATTTTCCGCCAACCCGGCAAAGTCTGTATTCAGATGCTTCTGAAAGGCTTCAAGTCCTTTAGCATTGGCATCTTCGGCGTATGCCTTGGGATTTTCGGGAAACGCAGCGTAGAACTGCCTGTTTTTTTGTGCCTCAATGGCTTGCTGTATCTGGTTTTGGGCTTGTGTGCTCATTAGTTTTTATTTTTATGGTTTTTATTCTATGCTTTCGAGGTGTAGACTATGGAATAGGCGGTGAACAAGGGGAGCAAAAATAACCCCAATAGAGGTAAGAAAAGCTACACCACTGTATATGCTGTAAAGTGTTGCAAAAATTTTAGCATCATCGGTAGTAAGGTTGGCAACGGGACCCATTCCGGTAAGAATCATGGAAGCATTGTAGAACCCATCAACCCAGCCAAGATGGGCATAATGACAATAACCGACTGCCCCAACAAATAAACTGAGAAAAATAAATGTCATTCCGAACAGCATAAAAAAGAACATTCGCTTCAGGAATAATTTCCTTCCTGCCAGCGGACTGCTTCTATGTTCGAATTTAAAAGCCATGGGGGTTATGCCTGGCCTGTCTGTCCTCCAAAATTAAGCGGAATAGCCGGATTGGCTTCATTTTCATCAAGTAAGATCTCTCCGAAGGTATGCTCAAATTTGGCTACATTATCTCCCAGTGCAAACAACAGTCTCTTAGCGTGCTGTGGAGCCAGGATGATGCGTGATTTTACTTTTCCTTTGGGAACACCGGGCATCAGGCGCACAAAATCAACGATAAACTCAGTATTGCTATGGGTTATAATGGCAAAATTGCTATAGGTTCCGTCCGCGACATCATCAGAAATCTCAATATCAATGGGGGGATTGTTATTTTCCATAAATGAATATTTTAAACATTGTAACAGCAAAGATACTGAAGCTGATTACAAGCTTGAAAAAAAATGGTAAGTTTGTATTAAACTTATACATGTTTAAAAGCGTCTTAATGCTGATGAAAAAATTCATACTTGTTATTTCTTTCATTTTTAGTGCGCGTCTGTTTGCTCAAACACCCAACTGGAGCGAGCATATTGCACCCATTCTGTATAACAACTGTACCAATTGCCATATCGATGGCGGTATTGCACCCTTTTCGCTGGTCGGTTATGAAAAAGCCGTAGCCTATGCCGGTGGAATAAAAAGCGCAACCGCATCGCGCAGCATGCCACCTTGGCCTGCTGATTTGCAGTATCAGCGTTATGCCCACGAACGCGTATTAAGCAATGAGGAAATCAGTGCTATTGCCGGTTGGGTGGATGGTGGCATGCCCAAAGGTGATACAACCAAAGCCCCTGCAAAACCTGTATTAAAAACCGGCGGCAGTATCAACAGTCCCACCCGCAATCTTAAAATTCCCGACTACACCGTAAAAACCACATCGGATGAATACCGCTGTTTTGTTTTGCCCACGGGCTTTACACAGGATCAGTTTCTAACGGCCATTGAAGTAATTCCCGGGAACCTGCGTGTGGTTCATCATGCGCTTATTTTCCATGACACCGGTTCGAAACCTTTGCAAATGGATGCTGCAGACCCCAAACCCGGCTATCTGAGTTTTGGAGGCACCGGCAGTAACACTTCAGACCTCATTGGCATCTGGGTTCCAGGTTCAGAGCCTTACTTTTTCCCCAACGGTTTTGGCATTAAACTGCTGAAAAAGGGCAATATTGTTCTGCAAATTCACTATCCGGGCGGTGTGAACAATGTGGTTGACAGCACACGGGTGATATTGAAAACCACCACAACACCACAGAGACAGGTGGCGATCCAGCCCGCACTGAATCACAATGCGCCAAACCTTCAAAACGGTCCGCTTTACATACCCGCCAATCAGGTAAAGTCATTCAACAACAAATATGATTTAACACCCGCTAAAGACACCATACGGTTTGTGGACATTCCCAAATGGGATTTTCACTGGCAACGATCCTATACATTCCGAAATGTGGTAAAAATACCCGGAGGGACCAGTTTGCGCGGACAAGCCAGCTACAACAACACGTCATCCAATCCGTTCAACCCCAGCAATCCGCCGCAGGCCGTATCTCTGGGTGAGGGCACCAACGATGAAATGTTTCTGGTTTATTTCTGGTTTACCCTTTACCAGGCGGGTGATGAAAATATTATCATTGATAATTCCGTGCTCAAAAATGTGAGCAAAACTTCCGTATTAAAAACAGAGAATACCCGCATCTATCCCAATCCCGCATCTGATTATGCCTGGGTTTCGGATGTTCGTTTTATGGAGGGAAACGCTCAGTGGAAGATTACAGACCTCACAGGAAAAACCATCGCGGAAGGCAATTTTATGATGGACGCAGGAAAGCGGTGTAAAATACCTGTGGCGAATATTCCGTCGGGTGCCTACCAGATTTCCATACAGCAGGGCAACACCTATTACAGCGGGCGATTGCTGAAACAGTAATTATTTTACGCAGGTAACCGAAATTTCTACCAGGGCATCCTTGGGTAGCCGCGAAACCTCTACCGTTTCACGCGCAGGATATATTTCATGGGTAAAATAACTGCCATAGATAGCATTCACTTTGGGAAAATCATCCATGCTTTTCAGAAATATGGTAGTTTTTACAATATGTCCAAACTCCAATCCTGAGGCGGAAAGCAGTGCTTTGATGTTTTCCATCACCTGTTTGGCCTGGGCTTCTACGCCGCCTTCGGCCATCTGTCCGGTTTCCGGAATAAGGGCAATTTGTCCTGAAAAATACCAGGTATTACCGGCTCGTACCCCCTGACTGTAAGGTCCAATAGGCGCAGGGGCATTTTTTGTAAAAATCGTTTCTCGCATGATCGTTTGCTTATTTTTGTGGCTGCATGAAAATAGGAATACTGGCATCAACAGACAGGCAGCAAGCCTGGCCGAAGGGTAGCGAAGCAGATTCGCAGATTTCATGGGTGCAAAATAGCCAAGATGCTGCGCATTTCGATATTTTTATCGATTTGAATTTTGACGCTCACCCTGAACGCATCCGCGATTATGCCGGAAACAGCGATACCGTTTTTTTGCTCAGTGCGGTAAATCACACACCGGAAGCGGCGTTATTCAAGGAAAGATTGCCCTATTGGGGTGAAAAAATATTCGGCATCAATGCCATTCCCGGTTTTTTGGAAAGAAGCACACTGGAGATTTCAGATCCTTTTGAGATTAAGGATGAAGTGTTTGAAACTGTTCAGCAATCCTTGCCCTTCGCTCAATATGAATGGGTGAAAAGCCGCGTGGGCATGGTCACCCCGCGTATTGTTTTTATGATTATCAATGAGGCCTACTACACCATGCAGGAAGGCACGGCCGCGGCCCCCGACATTGATACAGCCATGAAACTGGGCACAGCCTATCCCCATGGCCCGTTTGAGTGGAAGGATAAATGTGGCATTGCCAATGTTTATCGCACCCTGGAAGCCATGTATGAAGACACAAAAGAAGAGCGCTACAAGATTTGTCCGGCGCTGAAAACTGAGTATCTGAAATCAGGCATTCGCTGAAAGAACATTAACTCTTATTAAAACCAAAACACCCCGACAATTGCCGGGGTGTCATGGTTAAACTACACTGTATGTCACATACAAAACCTTATTTAGCAATCATCATACGGGCTACAGCGTGCTTGTTTCCGGAAACAACCTTTACCATGTAAGCACCATCGGCCAAATCTCGGCCATCTACAGAGAGAACTCCATTGATGGTTTGACCATGTATCTGTTTTACCAGATTGCCTGACATACCGGTTATTTCCACAATCACATTGCTACCGAATGATTTATCTATAACAAGATTGAAGTGACCATTATTGGGATTGGGGTAAATATTGAAAGTGATGTTGTCTGTTCCCCTGACAGAAGCTCTGTTCATTATCACTTGTTTTGTTACGCTGCACTCACAGTTAGGTGCATTTTGAGAACGGGCGCGCATAGTTACGTTGAAGGCACCATCTTTTTGAAAGTTATGCTGGGTCTGTGCAGTCACACCGCTGGTTTTAACCGTTCCACCGGTTTCAAAAATCCAGGTATAATCCACTTTATCCTGACCTCCTTCAACACCGGTATTTGCATTCAATGGATTCACAGCGATGCCGTAGAAACCATAAGCATAATCTGTTTTCACAGAGAAATCGCAGGTTCTGGGGCCTTCAAAGATGTCGAAAGTATTGAGCACCAGCGAATCTGTACAACCACCTTCTATAATGGCGTACAGGGTTACGTTTGGTGAGAAAGCTTTGTTAAACACGTGCACAGGGTTGGTGGCGGTGGAAGTGGTACCATCACCAAAATTCCAGAGGTAAGAAATTTTGCCCTGTGGCCATGTTGTGTTGTTAATGAAAGTGGCAGGGCTGCCCAAACAAACATCATTTACAGAGAATGAAGCTTTAGCCTGCACACCCACTTTAACCTCCTTAGTGGTTGTTGCCTTGCAACCGTTCATAAGTTCAACGGTGAAGGAAACAGTTTTAGGACCAAGGGTTGTGTACTGATGTTGTGGATTTTCGGTGATGGCGGTTTTACCGTCTCCAAAATTCCAGGTGTAGGCCTTTACTGTGCCACCGGCTCCGCCTACAACGGGCGTGGTATTGGTGAAGCTGGCAGGTGTACGTGAACAGGTTGCCGAGTTCACAAAAGAAGTTGCAGGGCTTTCAAGAACAGATACCTTTTTAAGCATAGTATCCTTACAGCCAAAATCACTTACCACAGACAACACCACATTTTTATCGCCGGGTTTGGTGTAGGAATATACAGCATCATCTTCAGTAGATACAACGCCCGGTTCAAGCTTCCACAGTGATCCGAAATTTCCGGTGGCTATACTGCTCTTGTTTTTAAATGTAAAATTATCATTATTACATGTTCCACTTATCAAATCAAATGCTGCTTTGGGTGTTGGCAGCTGGAATGCTCTTTGAGAAACCGTTGCGATACATCCATTCAAGTTGGCAGTAAGTGTAACTACATATGTACCTGCTTTTGCGTATTTATATTTAACAACACTGTTGTTGCTGTTCAGCGTTTTTCCATCTCCAAAAGCCCAGGAAGAATTTACACCGGCTGTGGGGGTGGTAAGATTGGTAAATGTTAATTCTTGGCCTTCGCAGGCGTTTTGCTTGGTGAACTTCACTAAAGGATTCGGACTGATTATAACATCGTTTGTATCGTTGATGGCAAAACCATAGGGCAGGGTTTTAGCAGTCATAACAACCTTATATTTTCCTGCCGCAGGGAACTGAAATACAGGTTCTGCTGCACCGCTTGTATCAGCAGGATTTCCGGTGCCAAAGTTCCAGAAGAACTCCATAAGACCGCTTTTCACCTTGCTTTTCTGATTGAAAAGAACCAAATCACCATCGCATATTTTAGCAGGGAAAGAGAAATCAGGAACTATGGTAGGATAAACGAGAATATCTCTTCTGATGAGGGTATCACATCCATTGCCCAGGTCGGTAATTTTTGTAATAAGTGTAACTACACTGTCTTCCAGGCCCAAGTCTGATGTCTGGAATTTCACTTCCATATCGGCAGTGCTGGTTGGGTTTTTTGTAATGGAAGTAGTACTGCCCAGTATTCTACCGCTTTTGCTAACTGCATATGTGCTGGCGGTCCATTCTTTACCTGAAGTGGAACCTGTACCGTCCCAGAAGGTTCCATTGCTGTATTTGCGGGGTGCATTTACGGTATAGTAAACCGGTACATTCACCTGGGTTACATCATTGGGTTTACTGCGCTGATACAGGGCTGTAGTTGAAGTAGCCGAAGGCGTGTAGATTCCTCCGCCGGGAGCAGGAAGCACATTGGTATTGAAAACAAAGGAGTCGTTTGCAGCATTATCATCAGGAATATCAATGAAAACAGCTACGCGACAAGCACCGGGAACATTCAGCTGTATGGGGCTGCCAAACAATACATTGGCCGTATCATTCGTAAGGAGCCTTTTGGTAACAGGCATTATGGTTTTGGGTCCACCATTGATGCTGTAGGCAACATTAAAATTATAGGCTGTATCTGCTGCGTACAGATTTCTCACAATGATTCGTACGGATTTGGACCATCCTGCACAAACTGTGGAAGGAACCGTAAAATCAGTACTTACGGCCTCAATATCACAAAAGGTTTCCTGAGCTCCACGATCAGACATAACACGGTTTCTGTCTCTGTTTAAGTTGTCCTTTAATCCAGGGCTAAGCGTAGCAGTGTTATTCTGAGTCTGAAAATCCTGCGGGCGCAAATCACGCAGAGTATTATTGGTGAAACGGGGATTTCTATATAAATCACCCTGTTGTCCGCCAAAACCTGAACTTCTCCAGGCCGAATAGCTTGTTACAGTTCCGGAAAGCGGACTATAGAACATAGGACCCCAAATGGAGTTTGGCGCCCAAAGGTGATTGTTACGGTATCTGATATTCGTTGTGTTGGTTCCGTAGTAATGTCCCCAATAATAATTGGTATTGGTACTGAAAATATTGCCTTCAACATTGGTGTTTCCGGCACCAAAACCATAATGGAAATATTGATAATAACTCCAACCATAAGGCGAGGTTGCTGCGGGCATATTGATGGTATTCTGACGGAAATTGAGTGTTCCGCTGTTGCAGGAGCTGTAGAATGCATAAGTATAATAAGCCCCGATAGAGTGCGTAACTACATTATCGGTCCAGTTATGCTCAGAACCGGATACAACTGCATACAAAGGATACAGGCTGCCATAGGGACCGGTTTGAATGAGTTCATCTACAGTGTTGCGGGTAACATGCCAGCGACCACCATTGGCGAATATGCCGAATGTATTGTAAAAAGAGAAAGCTGTTTCTGTAGATTGGCAATCCTTAATAAGGTTATTTGAAATAATTCTTGTGTTAGTTGTAGCTGTCTGTCCATTCATGTAAATGCCATAAATGACCCGCAAATTGCGTAGGCGAGAGATGGTGTTTCTTGTAACATCTATTTCACTGCCGCTCAAGCAATAGATACCCTGAAGAGCACCTGCAGTTAGACTTGTACTAATAGAATTGCCCCTAAGGTTATCAATTCTATTGTCTCTGATGTTGGTAAATGTTACCTGCTGGCACATAATACCCAGATTGCCTCCAAGAGCAGTAGTAATGTTATAAACATTATTACCGGTAATTGAAACCGGAAGCGTAGAGGTGCCTGAAACAATACCCAATTGAATGTTCCAGCTGCCGGTATGAGAGGAAGTAGGCACTGAATTCAGAAAAGGCAAATCATGCACCAGGTTTGAATCTACACGTATCGAACGGTTAGCAGAATTCACATAGAACTGGTAGATTGGGTACGTATAAGAGGCCGGCAAGCCGCTGCTTACATTGGCTCTGCTCACATCATTTCTGTTGATTACGGTACCATTGGTGTAAGTGCTGTTTATGCCATACGCGTAGAAATTCTGTATATTATTGGCGGTAAAATTGTTGTTGTAAGCCGTTGTAGTGTAGTTTGTGAAACTCTGACATTCAAAAATTCCGCAAAAAGGACCGGGAGAATTCAAATTGGTGGTCCTCATGGTATTTCCTCTTATGGTATTAAACGAACCATTGCCATTGGTTAATGCACCAGACATGTTCATCAGGCTGGTTGAAGACGAAAATGCAACATAGGCCCCACCCGACGAAGCACCAAGGCCGGTAAGCAGTGTGAATTCAATTGTACAGTTGTTAATAGTATTAAAATCGGCATTGTTGGTAAACCGAACTCCCATAACATTCACCACGGTTCCGGTGTTGCGAATGGTGAGGTTGTTAATGGTAATATTGTCTGCCCCATTAAACAGAAATACCTGGGGAACAGTACTTGTACCCGCAAAAGAAATAAAATTCCCATTTCCATTAATGGTAACACGGTTTGAGTTACTGGTTCCTGAAAATTGGTTAAACTGAACGTTTCCGGTTACCGTGAGGCTGCTTGATACATTTAATTGGTACCCCCGGTTGCTGCAGCGTTGTTCAGCGTGTAAGTTCCCGAAAGTTGTGCCACTGCGAAACCCGGCACTGAAAGTCCGAAAAACAGAACCGCAGCCCTGCCCAACCGAACCAGTTTTTGTTTGATTGTGTAGTTTTTTTCCATACAAAATAATTTAGTGGCTGCAAGTACGTAATTCAAAAATCACCTATCACCATTTCAGCTATGGCTTTAACCCATAACATTATGGACAAATTCGATAGGCTTATAAAACAAGATCTTTTTGTATATCAAATAGACGATAAAGTCTACACAAAATGTATTTTTAGAATTGCCCTGCTCTCAGCATAACCAAGGTGCATGCTTGTAAATATGGGATATTCGCGGCAGTCAGTAACGCTGCGAATTCGGGATTCTCGGTTCCCGGATTGAAAATAACCCTACCCGGATTTAAAGATACAATGGTATTATACCACGCCTGCTGATGTAAGGGGTTTATATACAATGTAATGGTATCGACTGCTGTGAACCCTTCGGGAATGGTGCGATGAATTCGAATCCCCTGAACTTTATCGCCGGTTTTCCCTATCAACACCGGTTTATGACCGTATTCCAGCAACATCAACGTTGCCATGTGGCTATATCGTAAAGGATTTTCGGAAGCGCCCAGTACCAGAACGGTTTCAGACATGCTGCAAAGATAAAGCGGCTGCCTCTGCACATCGAACACCATCCAGCGCCGCACTGATAATTCCTCCGGCATAACCGGCTCCTTCTCCGCATGGATAAAGGTTTCGCACCTGCGGGTGCCGTAAATTTTCTTTGTCTCTCGGAATGCGCACCGGACTGCTGGTTCGGCTTTCCACGCCTACCAATATGCCGTCACGGGTTCTGAATCCCCGCATTTTATTGCCCAGCACCTGCAAGGCGCCACGGATTCTTGAACTCACATCGTTGCTTAATACTTCGTCTATTTTTCGAGGGGCAATACCCGGTATGTAGGAACAATCGGGCAAATCAGCAGATTGCCTGCCATTGACAAAATCTTCTATGCGCTGGGCGGGTGCCGTCAGGTTTCCGGCTGTTTCAAATGCCTTTCGCTCCCACATTGCCTGATAATGCATGGCTTTCAGCGGGCCATATTGCTCAAAGTCGGCAAAATCGCTTTCATCCACCGTCACCACAAATCCGCTATTGGCAAATTTTCCGTTGCGCTTGCTGGGACTCCAGCCATTCACCACCACCTCGCCCGGGGCAGTAGCTGCCGGAGCAATGATGCCACCCGGACACATACAAAACGAAAACACACCCCGGCCCTGCACCTGTTCTACCAAAGAATAGGAAGCCGGCGGCAAATCGTTTTCCACCGCATTGCAGCGATACTGAATATTGTCTATCAATTCCTGTGGATGTTCCAGTCGCACCCCCAGTGCAAACGGCTTTGCCTCTATGTGAAGGCGTTTTTTGTGCAGCAATGTGAAAATATCCCTGGCGCTGTGTCCTGTTGCCAGAATAAGCGCCCTAACAGGCCATTTTGTCCCGTTTTGGGTGCAAATTTCCCTTATCAGGCCGTTTTCTTCGGTAAAATCCACCATTTTTTGCCCAAAATGTACCTCACCGCCACAGGAAATAATATGCTCACGGATATGCTCTATGATACCGGGCAATTTATTGGTACCGATGTGGGGATGTGCCTCCCATGTAATAGCACCGGTGGCGCCATGATGCACCAGTTCCTGCAGAATTTTGGCCACATCACCCCGCTTGGTGCTGCGGGTATACAATTTGCCATCGCTGTAGGTTCCGGCGCCACCTTCCCCAAAACAGTAATTGCTGTCTTCATCTACTGTATGCTCTTTGTTCAGCACAGCCAGGTCACGCCTGCGTTCCTTCACTGCCTTGCCCCGCTCCAGCACAATAGGCTTGAAACCCTGTTCAATCAGCGAAAGCGCCGCAAACAAACCCGCAGGACCACTGCCTATAATATGCACAGGCATAGCCGAATGCACATCCCTGGCCAAAAATCCCTGTGCAACAGGTGGCAATTCGCCTTCGCCATACACATCGGCGGTGATGATGAAAAATGGCTGTTTGCCCCGCGCATCCAGGCTGCGTTTGCGCCATACTACGCTTGCACCTGTCATTCCGGCCGCCTCACAGAAACGCTTATTTACCAATATGGTATCGGCATTTTCGGTGGGCGTGAATGTCAGTTGAAGGGTTTTGGGCATGCGTAATGTTGCAAAATTACGCGCTGCAAACATTTATCCTTTAACCCATAGCCCCAAATAACGGCGCTTTGCATTTCTGTTATACCTTTGTAACCATGAGTGAAACGGTAGTAAGCGGCATTCGTCCCACCGGCAAACTGCACCTGGGCAATTACTTCGGTGCAGTTCAGAATTTCTTAAAATTTCAGGAAGCCCACCCCTGCTATTTTTTTATTGCCGATTACCACAGCCTTACCACGCACCCCACCCCGGAGGATTTAGGCGGCAGTGTTTACCGCGTATTTGCCGAATATCTGGCCCTGGGACTGGATCCCGAAAAATGCACATTGTACCTGCAAAGCGATGTACCTGAGGTAGCTGAACTGTATCTGTTTTTAAATATGAACGCCTACCTTGGCGAACTGGAACGAGTGAGCAGCTTCAAGGAAAAAGTGCGCAACCAGCCCAACAACATCAACGCCGGCTTACTTACCTACCCTGTGCTGATGGCGGCCGATATTCTCATTCACCACGGAACCCGCGTACCCGTGGGTAAAGACCAGGAACAGCACCTGGAGATGGCCCGCACCTTCGGCAACCGTTTCAACCGCATGTACAACACCGAATACTTCAAAGAACCCTTTGCCATTGGTTCAGATGAAGGGTTGGTAAAGGTTCCGGGCCTTACAGGCGGCGGCAAAATGAGCAAAAGTGCCGGCGAAGCCGATAACATTTACCTGGATGACGAGCCCGAAGTATTGCGCAAGAAAATCATGCGTGCAGTGAGCGATAGTGGCCCGGCGGAAGCAGGGCAGCCCAAAAGTCAGCCTGTACAAAACCTGTTTGACCTGATGGCGCTGGTGTGCAAACCCGATGTGATTGCCCATTTCGATGAAACCCACAAAAATGGTAGCATCCGATACGGCGATTTGAAAAAGCAGCTGGCCGAAGACATGGAAACCTTTGTAGCACCCTTGAGAAGCCGTATTCAAGATATGCTCAGCAATAAAGAACTGGTGACCCGGGCTGCCAAACGCGGCGCTGAAAAAGCCCGGGAAAGCGCATCAAAAACCATTTCCGAAGTGCGCAGCATGATGGGCTTCCGCGGGTTCTGACCGGTTTATTTGGAAATCTCATTTATTTTTCGTATATTCATATTTCTTGCGATCTGCCAAAAATTCTGCCCATTGTTCCGCATTATGCTTTAATTTGCAATTGAAAACATGGACATTTCCATTGTCATACCCCTGCTGAACGAGGAAGAAAGCCTACCGGAACTGTACACCTGGATTAGGCGCGTGACTGATGCGCACAAGCTTTCCTACGAAATCATATTTATTGACGACGGCAGCAACGACGGCTCATGGCAGGTTATTCAAAACCTAAGCAATCAGGATCCCGCCGTGAAAGGCATTCGCTTTCGCAGAAACTACGGCAAAAGTGCAGCCCTGAATGAGGGTTTCAGCATTGCAGAAGGTGACATTGTCATTACCATGGATGCCGACCTACAGGATTCTCCCGATGAAATACCCGGGCTGGTTGCCATGATTCGCGAAGAAAACTACGACCTGGTGAGCGGATGGAAAAAGAAACGTTACGACAACGCCCTCACCAAAAACCTTCCGTCTAAACTTTTCAACTACACCAACCGCAAACTCAGCGGCATCAAGCTGAACGACATGAACTGCGGCCTCAAAGCCTACCGCAATGAGGTGGTGAAAAACATTGAGGTGTACGGCGACATGCACCGTTACATACCCGTGATTGCCAAAAATGCCGGTTTCAGGCGCATTGGCGAAAAGGTGGTGGAACATCAGGCCCGCAAGTATGGAAAAAGCAAATTTGGGCTGGAGCGCTTTGTCAATGGCTTTCTGGATTTGCTCACCATCCTGTTTATGGGCAAATTCGGCAAAAAACCCATGCACTTTTTTGGGGTACTGGGTATATTGTCATTCCTTATTGGTTTTGGCATAGCAGCATGGCTGCTCATAGACAAAGCCATACACGTGTGGCAGGGCACACCCGCGCCCAAAGTGGCCGATTCGGCTTTTTTCTATATTGGCCTGGTGGTGATGATCATTGGCACACAGCTGTTTCTGGCCGGATTTCTGGGCGAACTCATCAGCCGCTCTCACCCCGACCGCAACCGCTATCAGGTTTCTGAAACTACGTTCAGCACCCGATGAAAGGCAAGCACATTGTGATTGTGGGCCCGGCCCATCCCCTGCGCGGCGGACTGGCAACCTTCAACGAACGATTTGCCCGCGAACTGGCCAAAGAAAACAAAGTAACCCTGCTCTCCTTTTCCCTGCAATATCCCGGTTTTTTGTTTCCCGGGCAAACCCAGTTTACAGATGAACCCGCGCCCAAAGACCTGGAAATAGATACCGCATTGAACTCTGTCAATCCATTCAACTGGATTGCTGTGGGCCGCAAATACAAAAAGCTACGCCCCGACCTCATCATTTTCCGCTACTGGATGCCCTTTTTTGGGCCTTGTTTTGGCACCTTTGCCAGGATTGTAAAACAAAACAGGCATACCCGTGTGGTTTGCATCGCCGATAACATCATACCCCACGAGAAACGCTTTTTCGACAAGTCATTTAATGCGTACTTTCTGCCCGTGCTGGACGGTGCCGTAACCATGAGCCGCAAAGTATTGCAGGATCTGGAAGATTTGCATTTCAACAAACCCAAGGTTTATAACCCGCATCCGCTGTACGACAATTTTGGGGAATCCCTGCCCCGTGAACAGGCCCTACAGGAACTGGGATTGCCTGTTGAAGGAAAATATCTGCTGTTTTTTGGCTTTATCCGCCGCTACAAGGGGCTGGATTTGTTATTGCAGGCCATGGCCGATGAACAGGTAAAACAAACCGGAGCCAAGCTGATTGTGGCAGG